>JAISZF010000194.1 GCA_031269415.1 Clostridiales bacterium | reverse complement strand
GACGGTGAAGAAGATCAGCGAGGGCGTGCCTAATGTGCTCGACATTATAAGGAGCGGTCTTGTGGACTTAATCATAGACATTCCCAGCAAGGGCAACGATATAAACAGCGACGGCTTTAAAATCAGGCGGACAGCCGCCGAGTGCGGCATAGACGTTATGACCTCGCTGGATACGGCGGGGGCGCTGCTGGACGTGATGGAGTCCAAAATAAAACTGGAGGACGTGTCGGTCCATTCAATAGGGCGGTATTAAGAATGCGGTTATTTGAGGCGGTTATTCTGGAAAATACGCAACTCGCTCCCAGTATTTTCAATATGCGAGTCAAGGTTCCGAATACATTTCGCGCGGTTCCCGGTCAGTTTGTGAATATATACCTGAACCGTCCGGATATGCTGCTGCCCCGGCCAATCAGTATATGCGGTTTAGAAGAGGATACACTTCGACTGGTGTATCAAATAGCGGGGAAGGGGACGGGATATATGGCCGGACTTGGGCGGTGGGAATTACTGCGCATAGCCGGCCCGTTGGGCAACGGGTTTAATATCGCTTCGTCCGGCGAGGGAATGTCTGGCGCCGGCTTGGAATTGCTGATCGGCGGAGGGATCGGCGCGGCCCCGCTCCTGTTCTTGGCGCGAAGGCTTAAGCCCGCCATGGTTATCCTGGGTTTCCGCTCCGCTTCGTCGGTCATATTGGCCGGCGAATTCTTATCGCTGGGCTGGGAAACGGTTGTGTCCACGGACGACGGCAGCGTGGGTTATCATGGACGCGTTACGGACGCGGCGCGGGATTTGACAGGCGGCGTGAAGACCTCGGCAATCTACGTCTGCGGCCCAAGGATTATGTTGAAAAAAGCCGCGGAATACGCCGCAGAAAGATCGATTCCCTGCCATGTCGCCATGGAAGAGCGTATGGGCTGCGGCATCGGCGCTTGTCTGTGCTGCCCAGCGCCGGTTATCGGGAATGGCTCGCGGACGTATAAAAAAGTCTGCAAAGACGGCCCTGTGTTTGACGC
Organism: Clostridiales bacterium; assembly: GCA_031269415.1. Taxonomy (GTDB): domain Bacteria; phylum Bacillota; class Clostridia; order Lachnospirales; family WQUN01; genus JAISZF01. The sequence continues at coordinate 20,402 of JAISZF010000194.1, read as the reverse complement.
GGATTCGATCGCGTGGGAGGAGCTCAGTTGAATTTATCTGTGAACATAGCCGGAGCAATTCTGAAAAACCCCGTTATGCCCGCTTCCGGCACGTTCGGCAGCGGCAGGGAATATGCGGAGTTTGTGGATATAAACCGCCTAGGCGCGGTGGTGACTAAGGGCGTGTCCATAACGCCGTGGTTAGGAAACCCGCCCCGCAGGATCGCGGAAACCGCGTCCGGAGTACTCAACAGCGTAGGGTTGCAAAACGCTGGAGTTGAAGCGTTTCTGCGCGACGACCTGCCGTTTCTGAAACAGTTCGATACACGCGTCATAGTAAATATCTGCGGCCGCAGTATAGATGAGTATATCGCGGTTGCGGAAGTTTTATCCGGTTCGGGCGCGGACATGCTGGAACTCAATATCTCTTGCCCTAACGTCGGGGAAGGCGGGCTGAGCTTTGGAGCGGACGCGGGAATGGTTTACCGCGTCACAACGGCTGTGAAAAAACGAAGCGGGCAGCCGCTGATTGTCAAGCTCAGTCCGAACGTGACCAGCATATCGGAGATGGCAATTGCCGCCGAGAACGCCGGGGCGGATGCGATTTCGCTGATCAACACAGTACTGGGCATGAAGATAGATATCAGGCGGCGCGCGTTCGCGCTGCCCCGCAAGGTCGGCGGCTTATCCGGCCCAGCTATAAAACCGATAGCCGTCCGAATGGTTTATGAAGCCAGCCGCGCCGTCAATATACCCATAATCGGCATGGGCGGCATAATGACCGGGGAAGACGCGGCGGAAATGTTGATGGCCGGCGCGTCGGCTGTGGCTGTGGGAACGGCTAATCTCTCGAAGCTAACAGCGACCGCGGATGTTTTGGATGAATTAATTCTATTTATGGACGAGAATGGGTTTAACGATATACGTGAATTGACGATTCTGTCTTAATGACGCCGCGCGGGGTTGATCCACGCGCTTTTTGTTTTTGTAAAAATCTTATTTTTTACAAAAATAGATAAAAATAATCATTTACTTATAGAATAATACATGATATACTCGTTTAGGATAAAAAATAAAATATAGGGGGTTATTATGTCGAATCAAAAAGGTGTTAATCTCGGGCAACAGAAAACACAAAGTCCGAGGAAATTCCAAAATCGCGGAAAGCTGATTGCTTTACTGCTTTTTCTCGTGATGGCCGTACCGGCAGGGCTTCAGCTCTTCGCCGCCGAAACGGACACGGATGGCTATATCATGGTCAGAACCGTTGACGAACTGAAGGCGATAGACAAAAATTTAACTGCCAAGTATAAATTGTATGCTGACATTGATTTGTCGGCAGCGAGCTGGTCGCCGCTGGGATATGGAAAATTCTTCAAAGGAACATTCGACGGCAACGGTCATATCATCAGCGGGCTGTGGAGCGAAAAGAACGGTCGCGGCTACAAAGGTCTGTTTTCCGTGCTTGAAGGCGCGACTGTAAAGAATCTCACAATCGTGCTGGATGACCGCGGGATTACCGGGATCTACGAGTGCGGCGGATTGACCGGCGTCACCCAAAAAGGCACGGTAATCGATAACGTGAGCGTCATCGGAGGTAAAATCACAGTAACCGGTGGTGGCTACGCGGGCGGTTTGATCGGTATCAGCCGCGGCGGCCAATACGGCGGCAAACCCGACACTATCACGAATTGTACTGTCACAGACACTGCCACGCATACCAGCGGCAATTATTCCGGAGGCTTTATCGGAGTGCTTGAGGGGGGCAGTGTAATCCAAAATTCTCATAGCCTGAATACGCGTTCCACCGGTTTTTCTTATGTCGCCGGTTTCGTGGGCGCCTCTAAAAGTCAATCCCTTATCGAGTATTGCACAGCCGACGGAAGCGCGGACGGAACAGGCAGCTATCCCGGAGGTTTTGTGGGTGTGGTTTATCAACAGTCGACTGTTAAATGCAGTACTGCAGCGGGTGATGTCAGCGCGAAGCTGTCATACGCGGGCGGCTTTGCCGGCGCGGTCTATAACGCGTCGGATATTTCCGAGGCGTACGCCTATGGAAATGTTCAGGCCAAGCACTACGCGGGTGGTCTGATTGGCACGATCTATGACGCTTCCACATTGTTCAAAAGCTGCGCTTACGGCAATGTCAGTCTGACCGGCGGTTACATAGCGGGCGGTCTGGCCGGCGAAGCGATCAGCTCAACCATCAGCAATTGTTACGCCCGGGGCGACGTCAACGGCGGGCCAGGCAGCGCGACCGGAGTGGGCGGCCTAGTTGGGTATTTTTCCCTGGTGGGTAATAAAACCGTAACTAACAGCTATTCCTCCGGAACAGTAGTCGGCAAGGGGAAAACCGAGTACGGCGCGTTCTGCGGTATGACGGGCGTTACTTTCCTTGGCACCAATTATTATGACAGCGACAAGGCCGGAGTAGAGAGAGCGACCGGGACCTCGGGCAAACCTAAAGGCTTGGCCGCGTCTTTCCCGCAGGGCAAAGGCACGGTGCCCATGATGAAGCAGACCACATTTAAAGGATGGGATTTTGTTAATATCTGGAGAATTGATGAGAACGAAACATATCCTTATTTCGAATGGGAATGTGAGACTGTGACGAATCCAGATCCAGACGGAAATGTGGATGTCACCGCTTGGCAGCCAATATATGAAATCTCATGGGGTAACGACGAACGTACAACAATAGCGTTTTTTGCGCAATTTACGCCCGCTGATCTGGAAACAGAGGATTTCTTCGTTTCATTCACGGACGCCGCTGGGCAAATAGTTGCCGCGGACGCACTGGACGCCAGTGAGCCTGAATTTTTACCGGATATCTCGGATGGGGCGTATTTGTTGAGTTTCACGATCTCCAACTCCGCCGCCGCGTCTGTCGCCGCTAATGGCGATATCACTGTCAGCGCGTCGGTCGAGGCGCGGCAATCCAACGGCACGCTCTTGAGTGACAGCGATTCGACGATTATCAGGACAGGAGCGGCTCCGGAATGTTCTGTTGAGGTAACCGCGAAGCCCTTGTATCAGGTTAACGCGCGAAGCGAAGAGAAATATATACCTGTTATCTTTGACATTCGGTTCACACCTGTGGACATGACGGCGGGCGAACTGTCCCTCACGTTTATGACCGGAGCCGGCGATATTATTTCATTCGAGGAGATAGGATTGATTACGGATCCGCTGACCCTCCTCCCGGTCGATTCGGCATACGGCGAGTATTCATTGAATCTTGACTTCATGACAGCCAATTTGGCCGCCGCTCTTCAACAATACGGGGATATTACAGCCGTGGCGACGGTCGGAGCGGAGCACCTGAGCGGCGCGTCCGCTTCCGGGAGCGGGTCAACGACTTTCCAATTGATTGATGATACAGGCGAGCCGAAACTCTCCTGACGCAATGGAAATGATACTTCATTAACTCAAATTTAAGCCACAAGGACTCTGTCCGCTTTCCGTAATACACGGATTGCGGGCTTGAGTCTTTTTTTGTTATAATTAATGCATGAAGGGGATGTAAATTTATGAAGAATCGAATTGAGGAGATCTTAAAAGAAACAGGCGCCTTATTGAACGGCCATTTCCAACTGACTTCCGGCAGACACAGCAATCAGTTTATGCAGTCCGCGAAGATCCTTCAGTATCCGCGCTACGCCGTCGAGATGATAAAGCCGCTGGCGGACGCGTTCGCCGACGACGGGATAGATCTGATACTGTCGCCGGCAGTCGGCGGAATTATTGTCGGCTATGAATTGGCGAGGCAATTGGGCGTTAAGAATCTGTTCGCCGAACGGGAGAACGGAAGGATGACCCTGCGCCGGGGATTTATAATAGAGCCGGGCAGCAATGTGTTAATAGCGGAAAATGTAATCACCACGGGCGGTACCGTGCGCGAGGTTATGGAAATCGTTTATCAGGCGGACTCCAGAGTGGCGGGGGTCGCCGTTCTAGTTGATCGCGGCATGGGCGGCATAAATTTCGGCGTTAAGCTTCGCGCCGCCTATACGGCGGACGTGAGGAGTTGGGAAGCGGAGAAATGTCCGCTGTGCAAAGAAAACCGAATTCCCGTGGTTAAGCCGGGCAGTCGGAATATCTGAAGGAGGGCTATATGAAAAGAGCTTTAATCAGCGTATCGGATAAGACAGGCGTAATTGAGTTCGCGCGGGGGTTGGAATCGCTGGGCGTTGAGATTATTTCAACGGGCGGTACATTCAACGCTTTAAGGGAAGCGGGTGTCAGCGTCATAGGCATATCCGAAATAACCGGATTTCCGGAATGCCTGGACGGCAGGCTGAAAACACTGCATCCAAATATTCACGGCGGCATACTGGCCGTAAGGGACAATCCCGGCCACATGGAACAGCTTGCGTCGTTAGGCATACAAACGATCGACATTCTTGTGGTCAACCTGTATCCGTTCAAACAGACGGTGCGGAACCCGGAAGTTGGACTGGCGGAAGCCATAGAAATGATAGACATCGGAGGGCCGGCAATGCTTCGAGCCGCCGCAAAGAATTACCTCGGCGTAACCGCGATCACCGACCCGGCGGATTATATGCCCGTATTGGCGGAACTTAGGGAAAACGGCCATGTAAGCGCCGAAACAAACCAGAGGCTGGCGGCTAAGGTCTTTATGCTGACAGCCGACTATGACAGCTCTATCGCGGCTTTCCTGAAACACCGCGCAGGCATTGAACTGTTTCCTGAAACATTGACGTTGACATATGAAAAGGTTCAAGATCTGCGATACGGCGAAAACCCGCATCAAAAGGCTGCGTTTTACAGAGAGGAATCATCCTCGAAAGATGGGCTGGCGGACGCTGTTCAACTACACGGCAAGGAATTGTCGTTCAACAATATTAACGACACACACGGTGCGTTAGAACTGCTGCGGGAATTCGACGAACCGACGGTCGTCGCCTGCAAACACGGGAACCCCTGCGGGGTAGGCTGCGCGGAAACGATCGCCGAGGCGTGGCGCAAGGCGTACAATGCCGACCCTGTGTCCGTATTCGGAGGCATAGTCACGGCTAACAGAGAGATCGACGCGGAAACGGCCGCTGAGATATCGAAGATATTCGTGGAGATTGTGCTGGCGCCGTCATTCGAGCCGGAGGCGTTAAAGATTCTGAGCGGGAAAAAGAATATTCGCCTGTTGAGACTGGAACATATAGGGAAGGAGAGGGCGCTCGGATTTGATCTGAAAAAGGTATCCGGCGGCTTGCTCGCGCAGGAAAACGACAACGCGCTGCTGCCGGACACAGCGCCCAGAACAGTTACGAAGCGCGCCCCGTCCGCCAAAGAGATGGAAGATCTGCTGTTTGCGTGGAAAGTAGTCAAGTATGTAAAATCGAACGGTATAGCTATCGCGAAGAATAAACAGTCCGCAGGCGTCGGTCCCGGTCAGGTCAACCGAATCTGGCCGACAAAACAGGCCATAGAACACGGTATTGAACAACTGGGGGCGGACGCGCTCGAAGGCGCGGTTCTGGCCTCCGACGCCTATTTCCCGTTCCCCGACTGCGTTGAGGCGGCCGCCGCCGCGGGCGTCGCCGCCATTATTCAGCCGGGGGGTTCGTTAAATGACCAAGCGTCCATAGACGCCTGCGACAGACATAATATTGCTATGATATTTACGGGCATGAGGCATTTCAGGCATTGATCTATTTAGTCAAACGCCTGTTCCAAATCCCAGATGATATCGTCTATATGTTCAATGCCGATAGAGAGCCGTATTGTGTTCGGCTTAATGCCCGCTTCTAGCAGTTCGCGCTCATTCATCTGCGAATGTGTGGTGCTGGCCGGATGGATAACCAGGCTCTTTACGTCCGCCACATTGGCAAGCAGCGAGAATATCTTCAGCCTGTCGATATACGCGCGGGCCTCTTTCGCTCCGCCTTTAATCTCAAACGTAAATATCGGAGCCGCGCCGTTGGGGAAGTATTTGTCATACAGCGCTTTGTAACCGCTGTCACGCATGGACGGATGATTTACGCGCTCGACTTGCGGGTGGTATGACAAGAAATCCAGTACTTCTTTCGTATTCTCCACATGACGCTCAATACGCAACGAGAGCGTTTCCAGGCCTTGCAGGAACATGAAGGCGTTAAACGGGCTCAGAGCCGCGCCCGTATCCCGAAGCAGAATGACGCGCGCCGCCGTGATATATGCCGCGCTTCCGGCGGCGTCGGTCAGCTTCACGCCGTGATAGCTGGGGTTGGGCTGCGACAAACCGGGGAATTTGTCGTTCGCGGTCCAGTCAAAACGCCCGCCGTCAACTATTACCCCACCGATGGACGTACCGTGACCTCCGATGAATTTGGTCGCGGAATGAACCACGATATCCGCGCCCAATTCCAGCGGTCGCAGCAATACTGGTGTGGCGAAGGTGTTGTCCACTATGAGTGGAATGCCATGCGCGTGTACGGCTTCGGCCAGTTTTTCTATGTCGATTATACTGGAGTTCGGGTTGCCCAGGCTTTCGATATATACAGCCTTTGTGTTGGGTTTAATGGCTTTAACATACCCATCGATGTTATCGGGATCCACAAAAGTGGTTTCTATGCCGAAGTCCGCGAAGGTATGCGCGAATAGATTGTACGTGCCGCCGTACAGCGTCTGAGCGGCGACTATGTGATCACCCGAACGCGCGATGGTTTGAACCGCGTAGGCGGTGGCGGCCGCGCCTGAGGCCAGGGCAAGCGCGCCGACGCCGCCTTCCAGCGCGGCGATACGCCGCTCAAAAATGTCGTTTGTGGGGTTCATTATGCGGGTATAGATATTTCCCGGTTCTGTCAGGGCGAAACGTGCGGCGGCGCTGTCAGTGTTCGGGAACACATAGGAAGTTGTGGCGTAGATAGGCACGGCACGCGCGTCTGTGGCAGGATCCGGCGATTCCTGGCCTGCGTGGACTTGCAGCGTTTCCAGGCGGTACTTTCGATCACTCATGATTTTGCTCCTTTACTTATATGTTTTGTATTATTTTGAATGATCAGATTATATGTGTTCCGCCGGGGTTTGTCAATACTGGAAATCTATCATGAATTTATTTTCCCTTCGGTATCATTCGCGAACGCGCTAAGCAATTCAGCGGGGCTGATAACAGGAACACGAGGTCTGTCCAAGCCCAAGCCGATATTATTTTATAAATACGGTAATACTGATTATACAAAAATAGAAGATCCGGAAAAATGTTTCAATGCCGCAATCGCTAATACTGTTTTACTTGAAAGAAAAATTTTCGAGAATACTGAATTGGGCTTTTCAAACACAATAAGGCAATCTAAAGTTGATACACTCTATGACATACCCAAAAACTTCCCACATGTTCAAAAGGTAGAATTAGACATAAAATAATTTGATGTGTGAGTGTAGTTTGGCACTTACACAGGTTGATAAATTTACGACCTGTGTAAGTGCCAAATATTTATTGAATAAACGCGTAATCTTTAAACGCCCGGACAAATTCATCCTCGGTCAAGCAAACTCGTCGAAGCCCAGCCAACTCCGCGAGTTGAGCGATATGCGGCTGTGACACGCGAGCCTGGCGCAGAACATCCACATGCGCGAACACATCCGCCGTATCGCCGTCTAAAAGCACTTTCCCTTCATTAAACACAACAGTCCTCTCAAAGCATTCCGCCACGAAATCTATGTCGTGAACAATGGTCATTATCAGTTTGCCTTGAGCCTTTAGGGAATTTATTATCGCTTTGATACGTTCCAGACCCTGCCAGTCCTGCGCTATGGTGGGTTCGTCGAAGATAACAATCCGCGTGTTCATGGCGAGAACGGACGCGATACATAGGAGTTTTTTATCTGAAAGGTTTAAATCATATGGGTTTACGTCCGTTTTATCCGCCAGCCCCACGGCGGATAACGCTTCCATAGCCCTCTTTCGCGCGGCTTTGGGCGTCATTTTGATATTCAGCGGCCCAAACAGCGTTTCTTCCAGCACGGTTTTTTTGAAGATCTGATCGTTGGGATTCTGAAACACCAGCCCTATGACGCTTGCCCATTGCGCGGCGCTCTTCTGTGTCACATCCTCACCCAGGATGGTTACTTTGCCGGATGCGGGCCGCAGCAAGCCTTTGAGTATTTTGATAAATGTGGTCTTTCCCACTCCGTTCTGCCCGATAATGGCTGTTGAACGCCTATCTATGTCCAGATTGATATCCGACAAAACCTCGGTTTTGCCGTCGTATGAGAAGTGGAGTCCTGAAACGGAAATCATGTGCTCGCCTCCCAATTCGCGAGCGCCTCGCCGGCTTCGGATAGCGTTACGGGATAAACGCCCGTGGGCGGGCGGAGCAATTTACGGCATACACTGGTATAGACAGGCGGCCTTATGCCCCACGCATCTGAATCTTCCGCTGAAAACAAACGGGCCGGTGTGTCGAAAGCCACGGACCGGCCGTCTTGAAGCACGAGGATTTTATCGCAGTATTGCGCTATCTTCTCTATTTTATGTTCAGTCAGGACAATGGTAAGTCCCTGATCGCTCAGGTCGTCCAAGGCTTGATAAACCTCCTCCGAACCTTGCGGATCCAACTGAGAGGTTGGCTCGTCCAGCACGATGATACGGGGACGCATGGCGATTATGCCGGCAATGGCCATCCTCTGCGTCTGCCCGCCGGAAAGGCTGAAAGGAGCCTGATCCTTAAAACGGTAGATCCGCAGCAATTCCAGCGCGGCGTCCACACGCGAGGAGATCTCTCCGCGGGGCAGACCGAGGTTCTCCAGACCGAAAGCGACTTCGTCGTATACGGTTTCCTTGGCCCCAGTAACCTGCGTGAAAGGGTTTTGAAACACAATCCCCACCTTCAGGACGATTTCGCTTATGGAGGAGGATAGCACTTCCGTTCCGTCCACTATCACGCGGCCGCCGTACGCGCCTTTATAAAAGTGGGGCACAAGCCCCGTCAACGCTTGGCAGAGCGTGGATTTACCCGCTCCGTTGCGGCCGATAACGCCTATTTTTTCGCCTTCCTCCGCTTCGAAGGATATGTCGTTCAGGGCTAATTCAGCGGCTTGCGGGTATCGGTATTTGAGGTGTTCCACAAGGATCTTTTTCACGCCGCCAGCCTCCAAATCAGAGCCGCCAGCGTCAACACCACGAACGCCCCGCGCAGTTTAGCGGCGTATGTATATGCGGGGCGTTCACGCAGGAACGTCTTTTTGTTTGGCGCGCTGAACGCGCGCGCCTCCAGGGCCATCGCCCTTTCTTTCGTACTCATGAAGGAATCCAGCACTACCGGGCCGATCAGGGGTATAAACGCTTTCATCCGAACCATAAGGCCGCCTTCAGTTTCCATGCCCCTGGAACGCTGCGCGTCCATGATTATGTCCGCGGACGATATCATTTGCGGGATAATCTGAAATACGGAAGTAATCACATATCCTATACGCGGGGACAAACCCGCCCGCACCAGATCCTCCACAAGATCAGACGCTTTTGTCGTCAGTGTGAGAATTAAAAACGCCGACACGATATTGACGACCCGCAATATAATCTTCGCGCCGGTAATCAATCCCTCACGGTAAAATATCAGGCCGGAGAGACGAAACGCCTCGGTTTGGTTATTCACGCCGAATAACCCTTGGATCACAACCACTGTAAACAGTACAAATCCGATAAACAGAAATACCGGAGAAGCATTTTTGATGACTTTAGCCAAACACAGCAGAGAAAGACTGAGCAGCGCGCAGATTACGCCCGCGTACGCCGTAGGGACCAGCATAGATGTCAAAATGGCGAAAGCTACGTAAAACAGCTTCGTAATTGGATCAACCGCATGGACAAAAGATTGTTTATCCACATAGAGTGTCAGTTGTTTCACTTGAGTTCTTCGATTTCCGAATCCGCGCGGTAGAGCTGCAGTAAATTCTTCGGCAGACCCCGGTAGATACCGTAGGCAATCAGAACTGTAAGGATCTTGTCAGGCAGATCCACAATTAATTCGTCCAGGAAAGAGGCCAGCCATACGGTATTTGTGATGTTAAGCACGCCGGCGTATACGGCGTCGCCCCAGATATTACCGGTTTGGCCTTCCCAGAAGATGATATTAATAGGAGTGGAAACAACCGTGGATGTAAAAATAACCGCAAAGGCGATTATTCCCGCCTTCACCCAATTCTCCAAGAAACCGATCCTTGCCATTAAGCCTACTACGACGCCAATCGCGACGCTGGTAATGCCGTACACGAAAGAAACCGGATCCATGAAGCCGTAAATAATGTTGTTGATAAGCCCCGCCAGCGCGCCGATAATCGGCCCGGCCAGCATACTCGCCAGAACAGTGCCGATTGAATCCAGCCACAGGGGCAGTTTCAGAAGCTGCGCGAACAGTTTGCCGATGTAGTTCACGCCCACAGCCGCCGGTATTAGTACCAGAGACGCCGTGGAAAGCTTGACGGACCAAACGCTTTTCTTGCTCATATAGAGCCTCCTCCTATTAAGTTTTTGTCCCATAACGCATATACCTCGGCAAAAACGGCTTGATCTCCGTCCGCGTGTTTAAGGATCGAAACAAAGGACTGAGGATCGCCGGAATGCCGGTATAATTCCGCCAAAACCGCATCGCCCGCGCGGCACTGGTTTCTATAGGTAATCTTAATTTCACGCGCCCGCGAGGCCCGGTAAACATCTTCGGGAATGTCGTCAAAGGCCCATTCGATATATTTTATATTGTTTACATGTTCATTGGTGTCTATATCACGACGCGTGGCGGTAAGCTCACGGCGGCTTGCCAGATAATAGGGACTGTCCTCGGCGGCCAGAGACTGAAACCCCATCTTTTTCTCTGTCGGCGCGGGAAATTCCGGCCTATACTCATCCAGCAATTCTATGGGCGGGCGTACGGGTTTATTATTTACCAAATCAGCGAAAACCCATGTGGAATGGGCCGCCAGCAGCGGTTCACCCGATTCTTTGAACGCCTCGAAGCCGCGTTCGCCGATCGCGCCCTTGAAGTGAATGGGATATGTTTTAACAATTATATTATCCATTAATTTTGGGTATTCCGATAATCGTATGCTCCAGTTCGTCACCAGCCAGCCTCTGCGGTTTTCCATATACCAGCGCATAGGACGGCTGGTGCTTTCAGTATGCCGGATGGAAGTTTCTTGAACGTAGTACATGAGCCGGGGGAACGTTACGGTTAAATCCGGGTTTAGGGATTGGTAATCCACGCTGTAGAGCGTTTGAAATTTTTCCATGGCGCGTAACCTCGCTATTCTTTAAGCATGTTAATTCCAGTGTAAACAGAATATATCAAATTAATGAAAAAAGCAATAATTATACAAAAAATTAGGGGCGATCCTCCGCCCCTAATATCCGATCTAAATCCTCTTCGTTAAGCGTTTCTCTATCTAAGAGTTCTTCCGAAACCGCGATAAGCAGGTTTTGATTTCCCAGCAGGAAGTCTCTGGTTTTCGCGTAGAGATCGTCCAGCAATTTTTTCATCGCGTCATGTGAGGATTTTTCATCATACGCAAAACCCGATCCCATAGCGTATTTTGTTATATAATCGCGGGCCAGCGAGGTGGACTTTTCTATATCATTCCCCGCGCCGGTGGTGACATTCTCAGACCCGAACATCAATTCTTCCGCCGCTCTCCCGGCAAGGTTTATCATTATCTGGTTCTCTATCTCCGATTTGGTGTAGTACATTTTATCCGGCGGAATGTTTACGCAGAAGCCGCCCGCGCCTTTGGTGCTGGGGATAATGGTAATCTTCGCGACGGTATTCTCCGGCGAAAGCAGTTTGGCGGCCAGGGCGTGCCCCGATTCATGGTAGGCGGTTATGCGGCGTTCGCGTTCCTTAATGCCGCTGCGATCCAATTTTTCACTGCCCGCTATGACCGTATAATACGCTTTGTCTATATCTGTCGGCTCTATGTTTTCAGCCGCGCGTTTGGCCGCGAATATGGCGGCCTCATTCAACAGGTTTTCCAGCATGGCGCCGCTGAAAAACACGGTCTGTTTGGCTACCGAGTCCATATCCACATCTTCGGACATGGGCTTGTTTTTTATATGAAGATTCAAAATACTGCGGCGGGCGTTGAGATCCGGCAGTCCGATCTCGATCTGGCGGTCAAAGCGGCCCGGTCTTAACAAGGCTTCGTCCAATGTATCCAAACGGTTTGTGGCGGCTATGACAATGATGCCTTCGCTGTTCGAGAAACCGGACATCTCCGTAAGCAGAGCGTTTAACGTCTGTTCGCGTTCGTCGTTTCCACCCTGCGGATTCGCGGAGCGTTTTTTACCCAGCGCGTCAATCTCGTCTATAAATATGACGGCCTTTTTATTTTCGCGGGCCTTTCGGAACAGATCGCGCACACGCCCCGCCCCTACGCCCACATACATTTGAACGAAATCCGAACCGCTTACCGCGTAGAAGGGAGCCTCAGCCTCGCCCGCTATGGCTTTTGCCATAAGCGTTTTGCCTGTGCCCGGAGGGCCGTAAAAGATCATGCCATGCGGCATGCGCGCACCGTACCGGGCGTATTTATCGGGGTTTTTTATAAAATCGACAATATCGCGCACGCTCTCTTTGGCTTCCTCGTTGCCCGCTATATCGTCGAAACCCGGATATTGTACAGCGGACTCGGAAGCGTCGCTTACATTGAGCGCCATAGCGGTTTTAGGACCCTGGTGATTCGTAACCTTATATACCATAAATAACACGGCGCAGAAAAACAAGACGCTCATAACCGTTCCGCCGCTGTTTGAAAGCGCGCCGCCTTCGGAAACGCTGATACCTTGTTTTAGTAATTCTTCTTTCAAAGAGGGGCTGCGCGGGTTTTCTGTAACGTATTCGGCGTCGCCGCCAGCGAGTTTATATCTCAGGCTGGATTCGTCGGTCAGCACAACCTCGGAAACACTGCCTTCCTCAACGGACTTAAGAAAATCAACATATGGAGCGCTAATGGGTTCGGAATGGTTCTTTAAATATACGCCCGCGGCCAGGCAAACGGCGAGCGCCGTGAATATAATCGCGCCTAAGATATTATTGACTTTAAATTTTTTCATTAAGGCCCTCCCCATATGGCTCGTTCGTTTTCCGACGGTCTGCCTTGCTTATAATATATCGGCAGTTATGTTAACGTCATTAGGTGAAAATTCTGGATTATTGTGTTTACATAGACATAAAACGCGGCGTATAATCAATGTGGACTTTATTTAATGAGATTACATGGGGTTATGAGATGGCAGATTGGTTACTGAAGAGTACGGACGCGGATATCAGGCTGATGAGCAAGACGTTGGGAATCAGCGAAAATCTGGCGCTTATTCTGGCTCATAGAGGTATCCGCAGTAAGAACGCCGCCGTAAAATTCCTGCGGCCGGAAATGAAATTCTTGAACAGCATACATAAAATGAAACACCTGGACATGGCTTGCGAGCTGGTCGCGGAGAGTATCGCGGCGGGCGAAAAGATATTTGTATACGGCGACTATGACGCGGACGGCGTAATGAGTACGGTTATCTTAATGAAGACATTGCTGGCGTTCGGGGCCGACGCCCGCTTTTATATCCCTCGCAGGGAAGAGGAGGGGTATGGGCTTAACGCGGACGCGGCGCGGCGCATACACGCCGAGGGAGGGCGGCTTATAATCACGTGTGACAACGGTATAGCCGCTCTGTCCGAAACATTGGAAGCCAAAGCGCTGGGCATGAAAGTCGTTATTATCGATCATCACGAGCCGGGATTTATCGCGGATGAAAACGGGGAAAAGAAGGATTTGATCCCTGAAGCGGACTGCGTGGTGGATCCGAAACAGCGTGCCTGCCCATATCCCTTCAAGCAATACTGCGCCGCCGGGCTGAGCTTTCGCTTTGCCGAGACCTTCTATGACGCCGCCGGAAAGAGTTTCGATTGCCGCGATGAATTACTCACGCTCGCGGCCTTCGCCACCATCTGCGACATGGTTCCGCTTATGGAGGAAAACAGGATATTGGTGCGTGCCGGGCTGGAGATCCTTAAACAAAACCGAAAGGTGAATTTGGGCTTGTGGCATCTCATGAAAGCTAAAGCCATACATGAAAAGGTGATCAGTGTCTTTGACATCGGCTTTCTGCTGGGCCCTTGCGTGAACGCCTCCGGGCGGCTGGCGGACGCGTCACGCGCGGTTAAGCTGTTTTTGACACAAGACACTGAGGAAGCGGCGGACCTGGCTCAGGAGCTCGCGGAACTGAACGAGCGGCGCAAGGAGATGACAGCCGAAGCTGTCGAGCGCGCCATGGTCGAGCTTGCGGAATCCTCTCCAGACAAGGTTCTTGTTCTTTATAATGAGGAGATTCACGAAAGCATCGCCGGTATTGTTGCCGGACGCATTAAGGAGACTGTCAACCGGCCTGTTATAATGCTTACGCGCTCGGAGAATTTCGCCAAGGGTTCGGCGCGTTCCATCGAAAACTACAATATCTTTGAAGCGCTGTATACGCACAAGGATTTATTCGTACGGTTTGGCGGCCACGCGATGGCGGCGGGGCTGACCATGCCGCTGGAACATGTCGGTTTGCTGCGCCGCAGGCTCAACGAAGCCTGTTTATTGACCGAGAAGGACTTCACGCCGACGCTGTTCGTGGATCGCGGGCTTCAGCCGGAATTCGCCACATATGAGCTGACCAGGGAACTGGAACTCCTCGCGCCCTTCGGCAGGGACAACCCGGAGCCGCTGTTTGGGGCGAAGCGGCTAAAGCCGGAACAACTGCGCATGATAGATGAAAAAAACACCATGATCCTCACATTTGGGGTGAGCGATACCTATCGGAAGATTCGCGCCGTTTGCTTCGGGCTTAATAATATATTTAAGGAACAGATTAACGAATTATTCGACGAATATGACAGCGCTAAGATCTTCGCGGGAATTACGCGATCGGCCGGTTTTCTTATGGACGTTGTTTACGCGCTGGAAATAAATGAGTATAATAACAATGTATCCGTTCAAATGCGGATAAAGGATTTTCACATTTATCCAGGACAGGAGTGACTGGTTTGAAGGAATTAACAGACGTTATCCGCGCAATCCCCGATTTTCCGGAACCGGGCGTAATCTTCCGTGATATCACCACCGTGCTTCAAAACCCCCGTACGCTCGCTTTCGCGGTTGACGCGATAGCGGACAGGCTTGACGGAGCGGACTTCGATTTGGTTATAGGACCCGAGAGCCGCGGGTTTATATTCGGCGTGCCGGTCGCGTACAAACTGGGGAAGGGCTTTATCCCCGTACGGAAAAAGGGCAAACTGCCGTATAAAACAGTAAGAAAGAGTTATGACCTGGAATACGGCAGCGCGGAGATTGAAATGCATATAGACGCGATAGCCAAAGGGCAGAGAGTCGCGGTAATAGACGATCTGCTGGCGACAGGCGGCACTTGCAAAGCGCTGGCGGATATAGTGGAAGAGGTTGGGGGAGTAGTGGCGGCGATGGTCTTTTTAATCGAGCTGGAACCGCTTAGGGGCAGGGAACTTTTGAAGGGGTACAATGTAAAGTCTGTAATTCAGTATTAACCGGGGGGAATCCTATGGCTTATATGGCGTTGTACCGCAAACTCCGCCCGCGGAATTTCAGCGAGGTTTTAGGCCAGCGAGCAATTGTCCGCACGCTCAAAAATCAACTGTCCTCGGGCCGAGTGTCGCACGCGTATCTGTTCTGCGGCACCAGGGGCACGGGCAAGACATCCGTGGCGAAGATATTCGCGCGGGCCGTCAATTGCTTGGATCCGCGGGACGGCGAGCCTTGCGGCGTCTGTCGTGTCTGTGTGGATATTTTGGAGCGCCGAAGCGTCAATGTGGTTGAAATAGACGCGGCCAGCAATAACGGCGTGGACAATATACGCGACATCCGCGAGGAGGTCAAATATCCGCCGACGGAGGGCAAATACCGCGTTTATATAATAGACGAGGTCCATATGCTCTCGACGGGCGCGTTCAACGCCCTGCTGAAGACGCTGGAGGAACCGCCGGAGCATATCATATTCATACTTGCCACCACGGATCCTCAGAAACTGCCCGCAACCATACTGTCACGCTGCCAGAGGTATGACTTCAGGCGCGTCGGCGCGGGCGAGCAGACGGCGGCTATGCGCGCTTTCATAGACAGTGAGGGATTGAATGTCACGGACGAGGCGCTGCGATATATAGCCGATATCTCCGACGGCGCCATGCGCGACGCGCTGAGCCTTCTGGATCAGTGCATATCGTTTTACGCGGACGAGGGGATTACCCTGGAAAAGGTTCTAGCGCTGACAGGCGCGGTGGATCCCGCCAAATTCTTTGAGTTTACCGAATTTGTGGCGTCCGGCGACAGCGCGTCGGCTATCGAAACGATACAGAGGCTGGTTATGGACGGCCGGGATATTTCGCAGTTTGTGGCCGATATGATTCAGCATTTCCGGAACCTAATGGTCGCCGCCGCCGTAGAAAAGCGAACCGCCGCTTTGGACTATTCGCCGGAACGCGTTCAGCGCTACCGGGAACAGGGCAGGAAGATACCGAATTACCTGTTAATCAGCTTTGTCAATAATTTTTCTTTACTGCAGAATCAAATAAAATACGCGGCGAACCCCAGGGTGCTGCTGGAAGTGGCGGTTATCAAATTATGCAGCCCGGCGGGCGACGAGAACCTGCCAGCGGTATTCGCGCGGATGTCACAGATGGAGGAAAAACTGCGCGCGCTTGAAGCGGCGAGAATCGAGAACCCGCCCGCCGCCGCTCCGACTGAGCCGCCCAAACCGATTTCCCCGCCAACGGCATCGAAAGAAAAGGCTGTGCCGGAAGACATTCAGAATGTAATAAAGCATTGGCTGGATTTCATTAATTGTTTTGATAACGCGCTGAAGGGTATTCTAAGACAGTGCAAGGTCGGGTATCTGGAAGGCGGTATTCTCCAGATAGTATGCACAAACACGGGCAGCAAAGACTACCTGACCAGTAAACAGAATATTATTAAGGATAACCTATCGCAGAATTATCATAAGGAGTTTAATCTGTCGTTCAGCCTGGCCGAGGACTATGAAGCCGAACATAAACGGTTGTACGGAAAAAAGGATCTCTTTGAGGATATCCAAAGCAAGATAAATATGAAGATAGAAGAATGGGAGTGACTGGCGTGCCGAAAAACTATGGCGGCGGAATGCCTAATTTGGGCGGAATGAACATGAACAATCTCATGAAGCAGGCAAAGCAGATGCAGAAGCAAATGGAAGAGATGCAAGCCGGCCTTGAGGAGAAAACCTTGGAGGTAACCGCTGGCGGCGGCGCGGTCAAGGTAGTGATAAACGGAAAGAAGCAGATAAAGGAGCTTACTTTATCGCAAGACGTAGTGGAGCCGGATGATATAGAGATGTTGCAGGACTTGGTGATCGGCGCGGTAAACGAGGCGATCAGGCAGATGGACGAACAGGTGAACGGCGAGATGTCGCGCCTGACCGGAGGGATGGGGCTGCCCGGAGGGCTGTTTTAGTGAGCGTTTACGGCGAGTCCATAAGCGGATTAATAGAGGAGTTCTCGAAACTCCCCGGTATCGGAGGTAAGTCTGCTCAAAGACTTGCCTTTTATATTATAAACCAGAAAGCCGAACGCGCGGAGGCGCTGGCCTCGGCTATACTGAACGCGAAACGAAACGTCCGCTATTGTTCGGTATGCTGTACGCTGACCGACAGCGACCCTTGCGGGGTATGCGCGGATTACAAACGCGACCCCAAACAGATCATGATAGTTGAGGACCCGCGGGATATGGCCGCGTATGAGCGTACTAACGGCTTTAAGGGGCTGTATCATGTTCTGCACGGCGCTATCTCACCGATGAACGGGGTAGGGCCCAATGAACTGAAGATCAGGGAATTGCTGACCCGGCTGAAGGAAACCCCGGCGGACGAGATAATACTGGCCACAAACCCCAATGTTGAGGGCGAGGCTACGGCAATGTACATCAGCCGGCTGTTAAAACCGCTGGGTTTTAAGGTAACGCGCATTGCCCACGGCGTCCCGGTCGGGGGGGATTTAGAATTTGTGGATGAAATGACTCTCTCCCGCGCGCTGGAGGGGCGGCGGGAGATGTAGGGCTTCAGAAGGACTTGAACGCCATGCGTTCCCGCAGTAATTGAATAAAGACAGGGTTATCCGTCAGTGATATTTCTTCCGCATTGTTTGGCATTGCGGCTATTTCCCGCCGCGCGGTCAGGGAATACATAGACATAACCGCGCCGAGCAGGGACGCGTTACCGATATATACGGTTTTATCCCTCAATGCCTTCGGGATGAGTCCTATAGCCGCCGCCTCGCCGGCGTCCAGGCTGTTTCCGAACCCGCCCGCCAATATGAGTCTGTCCGGCGTGTCCGCGGTTATGCCCGCTGTTTCCAGCAGCGCGCCTATGCCCGCGGCGACGGCGGATTTCGCCGACTGCAAGGCGCGGATGTCACGGCCGTGAATATGTATCCCGCTGTTTCCCAATTCGTAGGGATCCGTTTCCAGATAACCGGTTTCATCCAATTCGCCCAGTTCCATCAGCAGACGCGCGGCGCTGATTAAGCCGGAACCGCAGATGCCAACAGGCGGGGCGTCCGCGATGGTGTCGCACATCAGGCCGTAACCTGTGTGACGCACATGCCGCACCGCGCCCGCCGCCGCGGGCATGCCCCTGGTTATTCGCGCGCCCTCAAGCGCCGGCCCGGCGTCCACGGACGCGCATAATATCTTTTTATCCTGAATGAGAGCTAGTTTACAATTCGTACCCGCGTCCACAAACAGGCTTACGCCCGGCTTGTTCAGACAATCGGCGGCGTATAAACCGCAGGCGGCGCAGGCTCCCGCGTTCGCGGTGATACCTTGAGGCGCGTGGATATCCGCGTGTGTAAGGCCGGGAAATATACGATCCGCCCGAAAATATTCTCCGGATAGCCCGCCGGAAGTACCGCCCAGGATTAATTCCAGCACGACCGGCCCGCCGGTGAAAACAACCCGTCGCACATCGTCCGCGAAGACCTTGGCCTCCAGCAGGGCTGACTCCATCATTTCCCAGAGTTTGGCGTGAAGAACGCCGCGTGGCTCCGCCGATTGTTCGGAATGGTTTGCGTTCTCCAACGCGTTACGGTCAAACGCGGCCGCGGGATTCGGGCCGGTTTTCCGAGCGAGAATGGCTTTATCGGTTAAGCTGTGCAGTTCCAGAACAAGCCTGGCGGCTCCGATATCCGCGGCTATGCCCAAGGCGTACCTTTCGAAACCGTCATAGTCGGGCACAACGCCCGAGACCAGAGAAGCCGCCGTTTCCGCGCCGCCTTGCGTGATAACTTCGGCCTCTCCCAATACGCGGCACGCGCACGCCAAGCGCGGCGCGAAGTTATTGACCGGGCTCACAGCTTTTCGATCCAGAACAGCCTTCTCTTTTCTTGATGGTAAATCCAGCTTGCCCGCAGCGAGAACAACACAGCCTCCGCATACGCCGCGGCCGCAGGAGAGCGTTATGATATAGCCCGCCCGTCGCAGCAGATCAGAGATTGTTTCGCCGGATCCACGCAGCTTAATTGGGGACATACGCGCCTCCGAGTTTGGTCTGACTTGACATTTTTTTCATTTTAACTCATGGAGCGTTGGGCGTCAAGCTTACGCGGGGAATCGTTCAACGCCCGTACAATCTCAGTACGGGCGCTATTTTTTATTGGAGGGCAAATTGATGGTGTATGGGTATGCCCGCGTCTCAACGGCGAATCAGAACGAAGCGAGACAGCTTGACGCTTTGGAAACGTTGAAAATACCGCGAGATCAAATATTTGTGGACAAGATGAGCGGCAAGGATTTTAACCGGCCCGCTTACCGGGCTTTGGTGAATAATCTGGAGGAAGGCGACTTATTGTATGTTGGCAGCATAGACCGGCTTGGGCGCGATTATGATGAGATCCAGCGCGAATGGCGCGCGCTGACCAAGGACAAGGGTGTTGACATTGCCGTCCTTGAAATGAGCCTTTTGGATACGCGCAAGCAAAATGACTTCATGGGGACGTTCATTGCGGACTTAACCCTTCAAATTCTGTCGTTTGTGGCCCACAGCTTATGCACACAAAATAAAAATGCTCAGGATTTCGCTAAAGCCGCATAAATGCAAGGTTTGCATATCAAATCCTGAGCATTTTTATTAGCCCGACTTTCCCGGGCATACATCAAAAAAGCCGGGAAAGCATAAAATTCGGCTCGAACAAGCATTTTAAAATGGCTTGAAATCGGGATTTTTTTACTGGTAAAATCTACAAAGTCGATTTGTAGTGACCTAACAAAATATACGAACAAAATTTTTTATTGCGCGTTCCTGCCACGCATGCTATAATAATTTTATCCTTCCAAGCGCGGTGAAATTATGTTTATTCGTGAGAACAAAACCAGGAACAAAAAGACGGGGGATATCTACATCAAGC
>JAISZF010000187.1 GCA_031269415.1 Clostridiales bacterium | reverse complement strand
TCTTGAGCCGTACAGCTTTGCGGAAAACACCGTAATTATCTCAATTATGTCCGCCGCCAGTTCTTCCTCATATGATTTCGGCGTATCGCCTTGATTGATAATCACAACCTCGACATTTGGGAAACTGTTTGTAACCCCTAATTTGCGCATCACCTTTAAGGGCGTATGATATCGACTGACAATTGTCAAAAAAAATTCAAGACGATAGTCGCTGAATTTTTTCGGAATATTAAAAACCAGCCCGGAAAACGCCGAACTGGAGATTTTATATTGCTCGTTAAATACATATATTTTCAGCCGAATCGATATGGCACGCGCCCACGTACATGAAGCTTCGCGCGGAAAGTGCGTCCGGTTTGCGGATATTTAGCGTTATCTGTACCATCAGCGGAACTGGTCACAATAACGCGATCTAAATCAGGACCCGCAAAAACAGGGCAACTTGTCTGAGGCGCGTCAATCGGATAATACTCTAAAATTTGTCCGGATACCGGATCGGCGCGTACAATTCCGGATCCGCCCCATAGGGCGATCCACAGCATTCCTTCCGTATCAATGGTCATTCCATCGGGAGAACCCATCTGGATGGGTACGTCCAAAATTGTCCTTCGGTTTGATATCGAGCCTTTGGCTGTGTCAAAATCAAAAGCATCAACTTTTCCCGTTCGCGTATCGATGTAATAGAGGATTTTTCCGTCCTCGCTCCAATCTAATCCATTCGAAATACCAACGCCCTCCAGCAGAACGCGGATTCCGCCGTCCGGCTCCAGTACGTATAGCCGGCCTATATTTTCCGCGCTGGATGTACCGACATAGAATCGCCCGTCAGGCCCTGGCTTACCATCGTTAAAGCGCTCGCCGGCTATCTTTATCGCTTTATGCGCAAGCGTTAGATCGTCCGCCCCGATATAATAAATCCCATCCTCCATGGCGGCAAGCAGACTCCCGTCCTTTTTCAAAGCGAGGCAGCCTGCCATTTGAGGCAGCATACGCGTGTTCAGCTCTTCTGTTTCCCAGTTAAATGAGAATAACCTTTTCCCGGTGATATCGACGTAATATAGAATGCCGCGCTCGGCGTCCCACAGCGGGCTTTCGCCCAGCAAGCAGGTTGGGGCGCTGATTGTTTCCCAGTGCGATTGGTGTGTTTTCATTATAGTCACATCCTTATACATCAAATCGTTTATTAATGGCGGGCACGCGCCTTGTCCCCGCTATTTCTTTCTCCTCTTGAATACAAACATTTGCTTAGGCAAGGAAAGCACAATAATCACAGCTATACAGATTATGCCGAACGTCTTCATGGTCTCCACGCCCGTCGCCACAGCGGAAGCAGGTTCGTCGGTTATTAGGGCGTACATCGTGTTATAAATACCCGCGCCGGGCACGAACGGTATAATGCCGCCGATCAAAAACACAGTCGTGGGCATACGGCGAAACGGCGTCAGAACCCGCATCGTCCAGGCCACGGCGACAGTTGCCAGAAATGTCGCCAGCTCCGCGTTTGCCGACGAGTACACGCAGATCTGAAAACACAGCCAGCCCAAAGCTCCCACTGCCCCGATGTAGACCAGTTCCTCACGCGGCACGTTAAACAGGCATGAAAACGCGACGGTAGATATGAAAGCCATAATAACCTGAATAATCACAAAATAAATCTCCCATATGTTTGCAGCCAGCCTCCCAGAATCACGCCTACCCCCGTTGCTATAGCCGCGGCGGTAACAAGGGCTTCTATCGTGCGGCTTCCACCCGAAACAAAATCTCCCTCCAGAATATCGCGCATAGCGTTGGTCATTGCTATTCCGGGTACCAGAGGCATGATAGCCCCGATGATGATTTTATCCATATTCACGCCCAATCCCAGATTCAAGAGTGTAAGCGTAAGAATGGAAATCAGCGCCCCGCAGATTATATTGCTCAAAAAAGCCGAAACGCCCTTGCCGGACAGCATATTCAGGGCAAAATATACCAACATGCCGCAGATCAGAGCGCAGACACAGTCGCGCCACAGTCCGCCGAACATATAGCAGAAACAAAAACAGGAAACTCCGGAACAGACGATCCTCAGAATAGCCGGGTAAGGCGGCAGATTCTGTATCCTTATCAATTCCGCTTCCGCATCCGCGAATTTGATCCTGCCCTCGGACAGACCGCGCGATAAATCATTCACCCGCGCAATCTTCTCCATATGATAGGACCTCGTCTTAACGCGTTTAATTCCGGTTACGGGCGGCTCGGTGCCCGCGCTGACGAAAACCCCCGTGGCCGTAACGTACGCCTGCGCGTTTTCCTGCCCCAACGCAGTCAGTATACGCCGTGCTGTGTCCTCGACGCGATAGGTTTCCGCTCCGTTTGAAAGCATTATTTCCCCCGCTAGCAGGGCTATGTTGACTGAACTGGGCGTATCCATGGATCATCTCCAGTATGTTCGTCGTCTTCCTCGTCTAAACGCGCGTGGTGATCAATCAGCTTTCCCCAAGTAAACCGAATCTTCCGACGAGCAGGCGGTTAGCGCAAGCAACGCTGCGATTAGGGAAATGATAAACCTCACTTTATAGCCTCCTCATAAACTGATTGAAATTTACCGCAACGAGCTGTCATGATGTAACGTATTTATGTGTCAAATAAAGAGACAAGATATTAGCCAAATATTGACAATATAATATCATATGAATCTTTATTATGCAATCATAAACATGCCTGTGTGAAAAAAACCAGCCCGGAGAAGCACCGGACTGGAAATTTTATTTGCGTTTTATCAAGGTTATGGGGTGTGCTCACTCCACACTTTGTAATACTCGCCCCAGTTATTCACCGGTCCGGTTCCAGCGGTTTCCGTGTTTGTGGATCTCCATGTCCCGGAGGTAATATTCTGTCCGCTTGAACCGCCGAAAATGTTTGTCGCTGTATCCTGCGATTCAATTGTGCCATCTACGACAACCTCAGAAGCCGGACGCGATTTTGTTACTTCACCCGCGCCGAATCCTCCCGATGTTACCGGCTGTCCGTAAATCGCTTTAGCTGTACCGGTATTATCGTTGGTTCCATTGATAAACGTAAGTGTCGCGCCGCTGTCTACCGTCAGCTTGGAACCGGATGTCAGCCATAAGTCATACATCAGCGATACATTCTTTTTAACTATAGCCGTACCCTTCAAGGCTACCGATTCGTTCGTGACAACTACGCATGGCTCGTCGATATCTTCGTTGGCGCCGCCGAACTCGACCTTTCCGTTCTCGCCAATGAGCCAGCCGTTGTAGTGCTGTTGCGCTACTGGGTCGCCAACCGGCGCGTTACCATTTCTGTCTCCGGGGCCAACCGCCATATAGGCGCCCTTGTATATGGTGAAAACGCTGCCTTCTCCGAGCGGCCACGCTTTATACGCGCTGTCGCGAACCTTGCCGCCAGACATTACATACACAGAGCCGCTTCTGAACTTGCCTACGGTACCTGGGCTATATACCAAGTTAAACGCGTTGTCCACAGATTGGTCACTGGCAATATTCAGGTAAGCGCCGTTATTAATTTGTAGGATTGTACCCAGATAGGTGTCTGTTCCGTCACCTAAACCTCCCTCGGGGATGACAAAGTCCGGCAAACTGTTGTTATTCTTATCCGGGTCACCGATATGAATCGTAACCGGCTCCGTTACATTCTCCGACTTCGGCACATCTGTTCCTTTGATCTCAATCTTGTCGTCCTCTTTGGTTTCTCCGAATTTGACATGGAACAGCGCGATTGCCTTCTTATTGTCTTTATTCGGCGTCCAAATCGCGTCGAAAATGCCGCGGAAATTCTCATTGGCTGGTACGAAGTACCATTTATCGCTTCTTCCGTCGTTTAACTTCACTATATTTTCGTCAGCTTCCCATTCAAGGACGCTGTATATCGCTGGTTCGTCCGGACGGGCGAACACGCCGTCTACCGCGTAGAATTCTCCGCTGAATTCCGCGTCCGCGCTTAAGTCTTTTGCGTTCTTAGCGGTTCCGCTTATTTTGAATTTCTTCCCGGAGACTGTGCCCGACGTATCAACCTGAACCGTCAGCGCGCTCCCCGATATACTGCCATTCAACGCGTATCCGATAATCTTGGCTCCGTTGTCCGCCGTTAAGCCGTCCGGATCTTTGGAGATATTCATATTGAAAGTAAATTGAGCCTCCAGCGCCGACGGACTCGTTGCGTGATATTTCACCGCGGCTTTCAGCAATTCGGGCGGCGAGCCTGGCAATGGCGTCGGCGTGGGTGTCGGCGAATCCGTCGGCGTGGGTGTTGACGTTGGCTTTGGAGTCGGCGAATTCGTCGGGGTAATTGTCGGCGTTTTCTTTGAACCGCCGGAATTACCGCCGCCCCCCGGAGCCGCTGGAGTCGCGCCCGAACCGCTTCCTGTCTCGCCGGGGTTAATGGTCGTATCGTCTCCTGTCTTCACAGGGCCGGCCTCCGGATCGACCGAAACATCGGCGCCCTCGGTTTTGATCG
>JAISZF010000175.1 GCA_031269415.1 Clostridiales bacterium | reverse complement strand
AGAGTATTCGTGTCGTCCAGCGCGAAACTGATATTATTTGTCATGCTGATCTCAGAGCCTGCGCTTAAATCCAATACCAGCCTGTTATAATCCACCCACATAATCCGGACAGAGGCGGTTATGCCGTACTCTGATAACTCGGCGGTTAACAGCGCATAGTTTTCGCCTTGCTCTTTAGGCGACCATACAACATGAGAAAGGAATTTATTACTCCTAACGAGATTAATAGTGCCTGGCGCTGGCTGTGTACGCTCATATTCTTCAAGAGTGTCAAAACCTAAACAAACGTTTCGCGCCACTCCCGAACAATCAGGCACAACTATGCTTTTTACCGCGCAATCATAATTAATAAATTCCACATACGCGTCGTAGTTATTGGTAATGCGGTAAAGAACAATTTCCTCCCCCTCATTTGTTCTTCCAAAAGCTTGTGTTGTAAGCGTCACGTACATTCATCTCCGTCTCAGTTGTTTACCACATTTAAGGGTTGCAATCCATTGTCCACGCGCTTGACATTATTTAAAAAGCTCGTCACCGTATTGCTGATAGCTTCCGCTGTGCCGCCGCCTATATGCGGTGAAATAATCAAGCGATCCTTTGCGTGCGTAGGAAGATTCAGAAGCGGATGGTCATCTCCGGGGGGTTCGGGATAAATTGTATCTAAAGCAGCCCCAAAGATTTGCCCGCCAATCAACGCATCCGCCAACGCCTGCGAGTTTACAACTTCGCCTCTGGCAGCGTTAATAAGCAGCGTATCCGGTCGCATTACTGAGAATTCCTTCTTATCAATTAGATTTATAGTCTCCGGCTTTGCCGGAACATGCAGACTTATAACATTGCATTGTTTAATTAATTCTGTTAAAGGCAAATAGGTTATTCCGATATTTGCTTCGGTTTCTTCGGAACCGCGCGTGCGGTTATAATAGTAAATTTCGCACCCAAACGGCCTCAGTAGCGTTATTAAGGCTTTGGCGATATCCCCAAAGCCGATTATTCCTACCCGCCTTCCGCTTAGCTGGCGAAGCCCGGCTGTGAAAATACCTTTCCACGATTCATGGAATTCACCTTTGTATACCCTCCTTTCATAATAGGGTATACGCCTTAAGCCTGCCAGTATTAAGCCTAATGTAAATTCCGCCACGGCGTCGCTGTTGCACGCCTTGCTGTTGCATACGAAAACTCCGCGTGAGCGCGCGAAATCCAGATCGACTTTCTCATACCCCACACCCAATGTTTGTATTAACTTGAGCCGCGGCCCCGCGTTTATAATATCTTTCGATATCTCGTTCATAGATTGGGTATATAAACAATCCGCTCCGACAAGATCCAGAAAAAACTGATCGGACTTAAAACCTGAAAATGCTATTTCATCAACAATGCTGGGGTCAATGCGAGCAATCTTAAAGCACTCGCGATCGACCGTACTCATTATTTTCATTTAAAAGTGTGCCCCCTAAACTGGTATTCAAAAAAACCGCGACCACGTAAAGCGGCTCGCGGATTTTTATTAGCGTTTTATATTCTCAATTAAGCCTTTTGCCTGTTTTACATTCTCTTTCAGAGCCGCGGCAATTTGTGTCGTGTCTGTACCCAGCGCGATGTATGTCGCGCCCCATTCTATGTATCTCTTAACTTGATTCAAATTGCCGCAAAATATACCGATCGCTTTATCGGTTGTTAAAACTTTTTTAAAAATCTTCTCAATAAGCGCCACAACTTCTGGATCGTCCGCTTTACCCGGCTTGCCTAATGACTGGCTTAAATCACCGGGACCGACAAACACAACATCTAACTGTGGAATTTGTAGCAATTCGTCAATTTTGCCCGCCATCTCCAAATTCTCAACATGCGCCACCACAAGGGAGTGCCTATTTGCATACGAATAATAGTCTTCCGGTAAATCCCATGCGGCGTACCGTGCGCTGCGCTGCGTGCCGGAAAGCCCCCGTGTGCCTTCGGGAAAATACTTTGCGCTTTCACAGGCCCTTTTCGCCGCTTCAATCGTTGTCAAGCTGGGAACCTGAATGCCGTCTGCGCCGGAATCCAGCGCGTGCAAAACCTCCTCGGATGATCCGTCCCTCGTGCGTACGACACTGGCCATACCGGCGGCGTCGGCGGCGCGGATTATATTTTCGGTATCGACTGGGGAAAAATTAGAATGCTCCGTGTCTATCACGATAAAATCAAACCCGACATTCGCGACCAGTTCTGCCAAAGCTGGGCTGTTCAATTTAAACATAGTGCCGATAAGGATTTCCTTTTGCCGAATCCTCTGTCTTATAGGGTTTCGCCTGTTCAATGAATAAGCCTCCTCAACTACGCGCGTACTTCCAGATTGGGGTTCCTAGGGCCGGTCAAATCCGGAACCACCTTAACGCCCGAGTCCCAATCTATGTCGTATTCTTTCTTTATCCATTCTTTATAAGGCTCGATGCTGGACGGACGGCTCGGTGTAAAAATATCCATCTGCAAGCAGGGTTCTTTGGTTCTGTACACACGGCTGTAGTGCTCATAGTGCGGGGGAATATTAACCCAACAGCCAGGGGTCAGCCGATATGGGATGCCATCCACAATATAGTCGCATTCACCCTGAATAACCAAAGCAATCTGTTCATGCGGATGATTATGCGGAGTTTCGGGCATACCATTATGGCATTCACCCAGCAGACACATCAGATTTTCAGCTTCCATACAAAATACTACACTGTATACTTTATATTCGTCGCCGACTTTCTTGGTCTCCATGCCTCGCCAGGGCAGATCATTCCAGTTTCCACTCATTATTCTCG
The DNA here is from genome assembly GCA_031269415.1 of Clostridiales bacterium. Taxonomy (GTDB): domain Bacteria; phylum Bacillota; class Clostridia; order Lachnospirales; family WQUN01; genus JAISZF01. The sequence continues at coordinate 18,459 of JAISZF010000175.1, read as the reverse complement.
CCATATTCATTTCCTCCTCGCGTTACGCGCGCACTTCCTGATTTGGATCTATTGGCGCGTCAAGATCAGGCACTTCCCGTACATGATCCCTTTCCCAGTTCACGCCCATAGATTTCATAAACTCTAAATACGGCCATTTGGTGCTTTCACGGTATGGGGTAAACACTTCCAACTCCATCAGCGGAACCTTTGTCCGGTACACATGGCTGTAATGCTCATAATGTGGAGGAATATTAATCCACGAGCCCGCCGTAAGGCGATAGGGTATTCCATCCAAATAAAAATCCATTTCACCCTGAAGCACAATCGCGATTTGTTCGTGCGGGTGCGTGTGATTTCCTATGGGCATACCGTTGTAGCATTTGCCCATTGTGGCGATCATGTTTTCACACTCCATACCGAGAACCACCTGATACGTCTTGCAGGCCCCGTCCACAAATTTGGTCGGCAGAGGCCGCCAGGGCAGCTCATTCCAGTTGCCGTAGCCAATCTTAGCCATTTCTAATCCTCCTTCAGATTTCCTTAATCTTTACCACAATCTTTTTAATAGGTGAGCTTTTTTCTATAAGCCCTTTTGATTTATGGATTTCTCCAGGTTTGAAAATAAGATATTGATCGTCCGACACTTGAAATTGGGTACCAGAATGCGTATTTTCGAAGAAAAGTACATCTTTTTCGGCGTTATAGGCACCGGAAACCTCCAGAGAACCCGCCGCGGCGAATGTCATTATTTCCTTGCCGCTAATAATATACTGAATGTCCGTATAGTTTCTGTGCGATTCGTAAGCGGCTTTTTCCCAAGGTACCGTCGCGTATTCCGCCACGTTGGCGTATACCGAATCGCCGTCGATCTCATGGCGACCGGGCGATAAATCCTTATGATCGTTTTCTAGTAGAAAATTTACGGCTTTTTCATACCGATCGCCAATTCCGTGGCTTTTGTAATAATGAAGGTGTTCTTTCGAGTCAAAAACCATTCTAAACCTCCTGTTTTGCACTATTTCCTTTGAAAATTTTTCGGGCTTGCTTAACTATAATCGGGGCGCAGAGTATAAGCAGAGTCGCCACCAAAAAGAAGCAACTGATTGGCCGGGTAAAAACAGTCAGGGAATTCCCGTTAGATAACGCTAGAGTACGGCGAAAATTATCCTCAATTAGTTTTCCGAGAACCAATCCTAAAACCAGCGGCGCGCTGGGGACGTCTATTTTGTCAAACAAGAATCCTACGGCGCCGAAGATCAGCAACACAAAAAGATCAAAGATACTGTTCCGTATGCCGTAAGTGCCCACGCAACAAAGAAGCAGTATAACAGGCATCAAAATATTATTGGGTATAGCCAGGATCTTAGCGACATACCGCGCGCCCAGCAGCCCGATAAACAAAAACGCAACATTTGCTAAAGCCATTAGAATAAATATAGCTGAAACTGTCGGCATTTCATTTTTAAACATTAGTGGGCCGGGAGTCAAGCCGTGGAGCATAAGGGAACCGATAAGCACCGCGGTAACCGCGTCTCCCGGTATGCCCAAAGTGAGCATTGGAATCATAGCGCCGCCGGTCGCGCTGTTATTTGCCGATTCTGGAGCGGCTATCCCGCGCAGCGAGCCCTTGCCGAATTCGTCGGGTGTTTTTGAAATACGCTTCTCAATCCCATACGCCACTATGGAAGCGGTTACACCGCCGACAGCGGGCACTGCCCCAATAAATGTTCCGATAGCGGTCCCTCGGAATATGGTGGGCAGTACAAGCTTGAATTCCTGTTTAGACGGCAATATCTTGCTTATTTGCTTAGTTACGAGAATATCTTTCTGTCCCTTCGCGGCGTTGCGCAGCACTTCCGATAGTCCGAAAACACCTATAAGGGCCGGGATAAGCTCAACTCCGGATAATAGTTCGTAATTGCCGAATGTAAACCGTTGAACCCCAGTCATGGAATCCATTCCCACTACCGCCACTAAAAGCCCTAATAAGCCGGATATCAAGCTTTTAGTCATAGACTTCCCGCTAATGTAGGCAATAATGCTTATTCCAAGCATCGCTATCGAAAAATATTCCTGCGCGCTGAATTCCAAGGCCATAGACGCGATTTTGGGAGCGAAAAGAGCCAAAACAACAGTTGATACTATGCCGCCGATAAAGGAAGATATGGTCGCCAGACCGATAGCTTTGCCCGCGTGCCCTTTCTGACCTAACGGATATCCGTCAATGGCAGTCATCATGTTAGCGGGCGTCCCCGGAATCTTAGCGAGTACAGACGTTATGGAACCCCCGAAGGTCGCGCCGCAATAAACGCTCAGTAAAAGCGCGAATGACGGTATTGCGGCCATACCGAATGTAAGCGGAGTCATTACAGCCACGCCGATTGTGGCTGTAAGCCCAGGTAAAGCGCCAATTAATACGCCGCACGTTGTTCCAAGTATCATCATAAGAATTACATTCGGATCCAAGATTAATGGAAGACCGGCGGTGTATAAGTCCATTTAGAACCCCTCCCACAAAGTACCTGTCGGCAGAGGCACCTTTAATACGTAAGTAAATAATACAAAAATAACTGTGCCCACCCCTAATGTGGTGATAATAGCTGTCTTAGTTTTGGTTTTCATTGTCTTCAGCGCTGTAAACAGGAGTAAATACGCCGCGGGAAGAAATCCAGTGTATTTTAGTAGAACTCCAAATACGCCCACCGAAACCATTAAAATTAATGGGTTTTTTATTGTAAGCCAGTTGAAATTAACAGACTCCGCGCTGATTGTTGATGACGTCAGCGTAACAGTCAGTAGAATCACACTGACAATTACCATAATAATCACAAGAAGTAAAGGGTAGAACCTCGGATCTTCCCCGTTGGCCCCCGGGGTGGAGACAAACCGCAGACTCATAGCCGTTACTCCCGCATATACACTTAATGCCAAAATAGCTGCCACAAATATCAAATTAGCTTTACGCAAGCGTCTCACCTTCTGACTATTTCTGGAACATCTCCTTATACAGCGCGTCTTCCGTTTGAACGGACGCCAAGAAATCGGCGTGGTTCAGATACGTCACAGTGTATCCGTTATTATCCGCGAATTCTATATACTTGTCAGATTCCAGTATTGACTTAAAGCATTCGTCCATCTTGGCGATGATTTGGGGATCTGTCCCTTTCGGCGCGGCCAGCCCGCAATAAGCGCCTAAATCCAGATCATAGCCCTGTTCTTTTAGCGTGGGGATATCCGGATACATTTTGCTTCTTTCCGTAGCCATTACACCCAATGACTTAACCTCACCCGCGTCCAGCATGGCTTTGGCTTCCGCCAGAGATACGCATGTCGCGTCAACATGCCCGCCGGCAACCGCCACTACCGCTGGGTTAGCGCCGTCGTATGGCACGATTGTGGCTTCAGCGCCGATTGCCTTTAAAAACTGCATGGTTACGATATGCCAAGTGCCGTTAGCGCCGGTATGCGCGAATGTCATCTCTTTGCCACGGGCTGCCTCAACAAATTCTTCAAGCGTATTATAAGGTAAAGATGATGAGATGGTAACGCTAGCAGCGTTATTGTTTACCTTACAGACATAGTCTATTTGCGAATAGGAGATATCCTCATTTTCATTTACATGAGGCGCGATAACCATTGAATTTGTTACATATCCGAAGGTATATCCGTCATTTTTCCTCGCGATTAATTCGCGCACACCGGTTAAACCGCCACCGCCGCCCTTGTTTTCAACCAGCACGGAAACTCCCAGTGTCGGTTCCAGCTCAGCGGCTATGAAGCGGGCAATGGTGTCTGTGGCACCGCCGGCCGCAGCGGGCACTAAAATTGTGATCTTCTTTTTCGGCCAGTCTAAAGTGGGTTCTTCTGACGCTGGCTCTGTTGTTTTCGGCTCCGCTTGCGCTTGATCAGCGGGGGCTTCGGATGTAACAGCCGCAGTCGTGTTCTGGGATGCGCTAGGGCTAGGATTTGCGGGGTTTGAAGCCGAACCCGCGCATGAAGTCAGCGCCAGGAGTGTCGGCAAAAGTAACAAACGATACTTTCTCATGCCTGTTTACTTCCCTTCATCATTATTATATAACATTTATCGGTTGTCCCGACAACAGATACAGCATACCACTGAAATTGAACTTTCACAATAGTAATGTTATATAATTATTATCTACATTTTTATTATAAATGACTATATCATTGATATAATGATTTATATCTATATTATATTTTGGGATATTGATTTATATCTTTATTGCTCGATATGCTGATTTGAGAAAATGATATTGTATATATATAAGAATTATTTTATAATATAACCAATAAAATTTATTCTATCCGATCATCGGAAATTCATATTATTAGAGGATGATATTCATGAAAATCACTATCGATGAGTATCTTGACACGCCCATATACCAACAAATAGTTGACAGCATAACCAGGGACGTACTAACCGGCGTTATCTCGGAGGGCTGTCGGCTTCCGACGGTGCGCGATTTGTCGGAAGAATGCGGCGTTTCTCCTGGAACTGTCAAACATGCGTTTGATATGCTGGAAAGGCATGGCCTTATTGAAAAAAAACAAGGCAGAGGAACGTTCGTACGTGAAATGAAAAACGAAGCGGAAAGCGGTAATAAAGATGAGGCGGTTAAGGCAGCCGACTGCTTCTTAGACGAGATGCAACGTTTGGGTTTCTCTATGAGGGATACGCGCATTTTTCTTGATCTCAAGCTCCGAGAACGTGAACAGATGATAAAGAATGTACTGATAGGCGTTGTAGATTGCTCTCCTGAACCGTTAGCCACAATGTGCCGACAAATTTCCAGTATGCCGAATGTTGATGTGTATGAGTATCTGCTTCAGCCGGTGCTGGAAAGCCCTCAGCGTTTCGAGCCTGGTTTGGATATGGTAGTCACGACCCCTGCGCATTTTGAACAGCTCCGTGAAAAGATGACGCCCGATCAAGAATTAATGCGTTTGGTTATGAACCTGTCGCAAAAGACGGTCATGCAGCTGGCGCGCATACCGTCCGATTCAAGGGTCGGTATACTGGCCGAAAGTGATCGCTATTCACGTGGTATATTCCGCACATGCGAGCAATACTGCATATTGCAGGAGCCGCCGAAAATAGCTTTATTTCATGACAGCGCCGCTGCCGCGCAGATGCTAAGTGAAACAGATCGCATAGTACTGCCCGCAAATTATGAGGAATTCTGTTCGCGCAAACTGCATTCGGCGCTTGAGGAATTCTCTCAGCGCACACCGTTAATCCTATATCAATACCAAATTGAACGCGGCTCATTATTATATCTCGAGGAGCACGTATACGATATTCGTCATAGCGTTAAAACGCAAGAGTAGGGGGTGGTCGTTCCGGTCCTCCATGACACAATTTCCTCGTTATTTAAAAGCGTCATTATTAATTACGCACAGGGTACCGATCCTATGGATCGGTACCCTGCTTGCTCATCAATCAATCCAAATTGTATTAGGGATTTCTGTATTTAATGTATATTTTTTTCTACTCATGTGTAAGTCTAACGGTATGTTTATATAGATTGTTATATATCATTATAATATTTTTAAAAAATTATTATTTTCTTAAAAAATGTATTGCATTAATTTCAAAAATCATATACAATGATCTATGTAAAACATATATCAATGAGGTGATAATTGTATGAAAATGCAAAAGCCGCAGAAATTGATCTGTATCGCGGTTGCGGCGGCAATAATGGCGGGCTGCGCCTCCTCCGGGAACAATTCATCTTCCGGATGGCCGAAACGTTCAATCGAAATCGCGGTAGGTTTCGCTGCCGGCGGCGATACGGATCTGTTTGCCCGCGCCATGGCCGAAGGTATTGGCAAGGAATTAGGGGTTTCGGTCATTGTTACTAACATGATCGGCGGGGGCGGTTCAGTCGCCGCCAATTATGTGAAGGACGCGACGAACGACGGATATGTGGTGAATTTTTGCCATAACCCGTTGGTAGGCAACTATGTGTGCGGAATATCCGATTATTGGCACAACGCTTTTGAAACATCATGTATCGTCGCGAAAAATGACAGCATTTATTTAACACTTAACCCCACAAAATACCCCACGCTCGACGATTACCTGAATTACGCAAAGTCGAACCCGGGTGCCACGACATTTGGCGCGGTTTATGGCGGTTCGTTCCAACCGCTTACAATGGGCGTTATCGCGGATCTGGGGTTAGATGTCAAATTGGTGGACAGCGGAGGCGCGGCTGAAGGCAACGTCGAAGTCACGGCCGGGCGTATCGACGCGGTTATCAGCACTTTGGCGGGCAGTAAGGCGTATTTGGACAGCGGAGATCTTTATCCCGCGTTGGTTCTGTCTGAAGCGCGAAAGCCAGAATATCCTGATGTCCCTACACTGAAGGAAATAGGAGGCGAAAATTCAACGGCCATGTACTACGGGTTTTATTTTCCCAAGGGGACAGACCAGCAAATTATTGACGCGTTCAATAAAGCGGCTGAAACTGTTTCAAAAAGCCAGAGTTTTGCCGATCTGACAAAGACATACGGGGTTGATCCTTTCTTCCAAGGTTATGGCGACGCCGAAAAAACAATGGATAGCGTCCTTGAATTCTATCTGCCATATAAGGATATCATCAGCGGTGTCAAATCCTGATTAAGGCGGTGTCTGAATGAACAACCTAGTCAAAAAATGGAATTCCTCTGATGAAGATGTAAAAAATGTCGTTCACGGTGTAATCCTTCTGGTGATGTTCGCGTTTATCGCGGCGGGTTCCTCACAGATAATAGCCAATGTTTCGGATGGAATTGTCTCGGCAACTTTTTTCCCATTCCTCGTCGCGGGCTTGGGTATTGGGCTTTCGCTGACGCTTGTGGGCACGAACCTCTATCATATATTGAAAAGGAGGCACAAGGCTGAAGCAAGACCTAAAACGGAACCGCCGCGGACGTGTTGGGGGATGATAGGCGCGAGCGTCTTGTTTATGGGAATTTACTTTTCGTTGATGAATATATTGGGGTTTGTGGTGAGTTCCGTGTTATATTTATTCGCGCAGATTATTGTGCTGCAGGATGAAAAAAACAAAAAAACCATGCTTATAACGGCGCTTATCTCGATACTGGTTCCGGCGGCGCTTTTTATACCATTCCGTTACATATTCGGTATTAGGCTTCCGTTAGGTATATTTACCGGGATCTGGGGGTAATTATGAGATTGTTTCTTGAAGGATTCGCCTCGTTGATGAGTTTCGAATGCCTATTTTATATGGTACTCGGAACGGCGGTGGGTATTCTGTTTGGCGCGATGCCTGGAATGACAGCGACTTTGGCGGTCGCGGTTTTTATACCGATTACATATGCCATGAATGTAAACGTTTCCATGGGATTGTTGATGTCATTGTACATAGGCGGCATTTCAGGTGGGTTAATATCGGCTGTTCTTATAAACATTCCCGGCACGCCCGCGTCTGTTGCCTCAACATTCGACGGTATGCCTATGGCGCGAAAAGGGGAAGCGGGTAAGGCGCTTGGCGTCGGTATCTTCTACTCGTTTATCGCTACAGTTATGAGTACAATCGCGCTCATTTTCATTTCGCCGCCGCTGGCCCGAATTGCTTTTAATTTTGGCTATTTTGAATACTTTGCCATTACCTCTTGTTCCTTTGTGCTTGTGGCGGGTCTCGCGGGACGCGATTTAGTGAAGGGACTTATCAGCACGGTGTTCGGAGTGTTCTTTTCCATAATCGGCATGGCGCCACTGGATGGGGTCAAACGCTTTACGTTCGGCAGTCCACACATGGCTGCTGGCCTTTCTTCACTGCCAGTTCTGATCGGGTTATTCGCTCTGCCGGAACTGATAAAATATGTAAGTGAGAGTGATACGGGTTTTACTAAACTCGAAGTTCCTAAATTCAGAGGCTTGGGCTTTACTTTGAAAGAATTTTTAGCCGAGACGGGCAACATGTTCCGCTCATGGTTGATTGGATTATCGGTAGGCCTTATTCCTGGCATTGGAGGCGCTACTTCGAATCTTTTGGCTTACGCCGCCGCCAAAAATTCATCCAAGCATCCGGAAAAATTCGGTACAGGCATTATGTCCGGCATTGTGGCGTCTGAAACATCCAATAACGCTTCTATTGGCGGCGCGATGGTACCGCTGCTGTCGCTGGGCATTCCCGGCGACGCCGTAACAGCTATTTTGTTAGGCGCCCTGATGGTCAAAGGTATACAGCCCGGCCCGATGTTTTTTCGGAATAACCTGAATACCGCCTACGCCATATTCGCAGCGCTTTTAATTTCCAGCGTTATGATGCTTATCATTGAAATGGGTGCTTTACGATTGTTTGTTCGGCTGCTATCAATACCGCGTCGTATCCTGCTGCCAATTGTCATGGTAATCTGCGCTGTCGGCGCTTATACTTCCACAAGTACGATTTTCAGCATGTGGGTGCTGTTTGCTTTTGGGATTATTGGATATATGTTTTCTGTTATGAAGCTACCTCTACCGCCCTGCATCATAGGTTTTGTTCTTGGTTCCGACGCTGAGCTTTATCTCAGGCGGGGTCTTCAAATGACCGGTGGGGAGTTCGCGCCTTTTTTAACGTCGTCCGCGATAACAATATGCGCCTATAGTATCGCCGCGTTGTTTTTAGCATGGAAGATCGTAAACGGCATACGGAAGAAATTACTTGCCAAATTATCTGAAAGCTAAATAACGCGGATCTCAAGGAGGTTTTCATGAAGGTTGCGGTAATCGGATCCGGCGTAATGGGTTCTGGAATAGCGCAGGTATTCGCATCTAACGAAGGGTTTGAAGTTGCCCTGTGTGACATAAAAACGGAGTACGCGGAAGCCGGCAAAAAAAAGATACAAAATTCATTAAGTAAACTTACGGCTAAAGGAAAATTGGATCCAGCCGTCGCGGAGACTATCTTAGGACGCGTTTATACAGGCGATAACGCCGCGGCGGCGGAATGTGATTTGATCGTGGAAGCGGCCACGGAACGGATGGATTTAAAAAAGGCTGTATTTTCCGAACTTCAACATTTATGCGGAAAAAACACCATTTTCGCCACTAACACGTCATCTCTGTCCGTGACTGAAATGTCCAATGGATTGGACAGGCCGATAGTGGGAATGCATTTCTTCAACCCAGCACCGGTTATGAAACTGGTGGAGGTAGTCGAGGGAATAAATACGCCGCCCGAACTGACAGAGCGGATAAAGCACATTGCCTGTAAAATAGGGAAAATTCCCGTCATCGTCTCCGACACGCCGGGATTTGTAGTAAATCGCCTGCTTATCCCGATGATTAACGAGGCTATAGGTATTTACGCAGAAGGGGCGGCATCCGCGGAAGATATAGACCAGGCGATGAAACTAGGGGCGAACCATCCTATAGGGCCGCTTGCTCTTGGGGATTTAATAGGCCTGGATGTATGTCTGGCAATTATGGAAGTACTGCAGGTGGAAACAGGCGATCCTAAATACCGTCCGAACCCATTGCTGCGAAAGATGGTACGCGCCGGTCATATTGGCAGAAAGTCCGGTAAGGGTTTTTATAGTTATAGCGCTTCATAGTAAGACGAAGGCAGCACGCTAAGCATCCGCGCAGGACAAAACCAATCACACGGAAGCCGCCATTAAGGCGGCTTCGCCGCGTTCTTAGGACGGTTTTTCCATTTCCCGTTTCCGTTGAATTTGTACGTAATCCTCAACCTCTTCAATCACCCCTTGCGTACCCGTCAAGTGAAACGGTTCATAACCGATCTCGATAAAACGAAGTATGCCATACTTCTGGTCGAGGTCAACAAAGTCTTTGGGCTTTAAATTATGCTGACGCATATAGGCGTGGGCTATCTCCATTTGCAAGTGCGCCACCTGGTTCAGCTTCACGGTTATTCCTCCTTCCACCGCCGCCAATCACCGGTCCGCTCGTCTTCCAGCATATCAAATACATACTCCGCGCTCTCAAGATAGAGCAGCGACTGCTCGTCAAACAAAAGCGAATAGGTTTTTGTACGCATAAACTTCTGTAACGCCTCGGTCGTTGATATGTCGTTTTCTTTCGCGAACATATCGCCGACGTCGGCCGCGAGCGCGTCTATACACATTTGAATTGTCGCTTTATTCACTATAACACGCTCCGTTCCCTGAATACAAGAAATCTTGTGGCGATGTTCGAACCGAAAAAATATTGAGTCGGCAAATTGTCCGGCTCAAGCATAGCCAACAGCAAATCAAGCGCCGTATCGCTCAATATTGCTCCATTCGCCGCGCTTGTGACGGTACGGATTGACGTGCGCGTGTCATCGTTGGCGGTCGGACCGATAACCAAATCGTAGCCGTGCTGACGTTCACGATTGGTCCGGTTGAGGATGCTAAACTTCAGCCACTCTCGATCGGCGGAATCAAAGCGTTTTACATTTAGTTTATCCACGCTCCGCAAGTCGAATTCGTAGATGTAAACATATGTGGTCAAGCGCGGCTTATCGCCCATTGCGACAGAGCGGCTTTCCTCAATTCTTCGGTTACGCAAAGCGAGATTGCGGGCGTGCTCATATACTGCCGTCGCATAGAAGCCCTGCCCGAAGTCCTTGAACGGCTTACCGCGGGTTATATCAATCTCTGTGAAGTCGTGCGTTGTGCCGTGGTAGAGTATCATTTACTTTCCTTCGTTCGTCAAACACCTATCATACATCCACTCGGAAAGAACGGTTTTGGGCGCGGCAAATTAATGTGATTATAGTATAATACAGTTTGAACAGTTTGTAAAAGAGGAGCTTGTTATGACACACAAACGCACGGTTACCAAAAGAAATTTCTGTAATACCGCATGGAGAAAAGCCCTTTGTCAACCGGCAAAGGGCTTTATTTCAATATATATCCACAAATCGCTTCTCTTTACCGCTTGCGGCGCAAGCGCTCACAACGCGCATAACCTCAAGCGCGTCGGAGAAGCTGGCGCAGGCGGGATGAGCCGTCTTCATAAAAACATTCTCATAATACATTGCGATAGCGTTAAACAGCGCCTCCGACCACCCCGCCGCGTGACCGTTCGGTAAAAAGGCCCAGCGCTTCGCTTCGCCGTGAAAATACTGACTCGCGGCGTATACGCGTTCCTCGCCGCCGTCGCGTTTGCCGATAACAAGTTTGTCGGCGTCCTGCTGCTGCCAGCGCATGGAATAGTTTTGGCAGTCCACCGAAATAGATACACTGTTCTTATAACCCGCGCTGACCTGTGAGACAACCAGATTCGCCGTTAAACCATCCTCAAACCGGATCAACACGGACGCGCCGTCGTCGTTTTCGACAGCCACCCGCTCCCCGTCTGGTTTTTGGCGTGTGTTGTGCGCGATAAACGGCGCGGCGCAAACCGACGCAATCCGTTTGCCATACACAAACTGTGCCAGATCAAACCAATGCGACCCAATATCCGCCAGCGCCCGAGGACCATTCCCGCTCTCAGCGACGCGCCAGTCGTAATCCGTTTCTTCCGACAGCCAATCCTGCATGTATGAACCGTGAATCAGGTAACATCTGCCCGCAGCGCCGTTCTGAACGCGCTCGCGCATTTCCATCACCGCCGGGTTCGCCCGGTAATTAAAGTTGACCGCGTTGGCGGCTTTGCACTCATTCGCCAGCCTGACCAGTTCCTCGCCCTGCTCAATCGTCGCCGCGAGCGGTTTTTCCGAATAGATATTTACGCCCTTTACAATGGCGGCTTTGTTCACCTCGAAATGAAGGCTGTTCGGCGTACAGTTATGAAGGACGTCGATTCGTTCATTTTCCAGCAATTCTGTATAGTCCGTATAGCCCGCGATACCAAAATCGCCGGAGAACTTTTTTACAGCGTTCGGGTTAAGATCCGCGACCGCCGCGATCTCGGCGTTTCCGATCCGCCGTATGGCGTCGATATGCCGCGCCCCGATAAAGCCTAACCCCACGACCGCTGTTCTGATTTTGTTCATCATATCACCCCTACGCCACGGGTTTAATATTCAGATTAACCCCCAGGGTATCCTCACTGTCCACGATCGTCCAACTGCTTCCCGGATAATAACCCACAGTCCGCGTTTCGTAGCCATTCCGCTCCAACTCGTTGATGATAGCGTCGCGCCGTTCGCCCACCTCGAACCCCAAATGATGAACGCCGTTGCCGTGTTTATCCAGAAACTCCTTAAACGTGGAGTCGTGTTCGTCAGGTTCGTGCAGCTCTATCACAAACTGCCCGGCTTTAATCACTGCGATTTTCAACCCATAATAAGCCGGATTGCCGCGATATGTCAAATCCGGATTTTCCCGTGGCGGATCAAATCTAACCTCCGGCACGGGTACGCCGAAAAGATTCGCCCACTCCCGCGCGGCTTTCTCAATGTCCTTTACGACCAGCGCAATCTGTATGAACCCGTTAAAATCTATTGTATTTTCCATAGTTACCTCATCTCCATTAACTTAACCCTTAACGCTGCCCATCACCAACCCCGTGGTGAAGTATTTTTGCAGGAAGGGATATATCGCCAATATGGGGATCATCCCCAAGAATAGTTGAGCCGCGTTTGTTGTGCGGGCGTTTACCATACCCAAATACCGGGATAACGCCTCGCTGATATTCGTGGCGTTCCTGAAAAACGCCTCGGGGTTTATTACGACAGTCCGCAAATAACTTTGCAATGGGTATTTGTCGATCGTGTTCATATAGACCATACCGTCAAACCAGCTATTCCAGTGGTTCACCAGCGAGAAGAGCGCGACCGTGGCGATCGTCGGAGTTGAAACCGGCAGGACTATGTAGAACAGGGTGGTAAAATGCCCAGCGCCGTCTATAAAGCTCGCCTCCAGCAGTTCTTGCGGCAGACTGCGCATGTAGTTCATAACGACCAGCATACTGAAAACGGGTAAGGCTCCCGGCAGTATCAAAGCCCATATACTGTTCATCAGCCCGGTATATCTCACAACCAGGTACAACGGTATCATGCCCGCTTGGAACAATATCGTCACCACAAAGAACCATGAGAAGTATTTCCTCGCGCGAAACTCATGATCGGATTTTGAGAGCGGGTAAGCGGTAAATATGATGAGTATCAGGTTTACCGCCACGCCGATAACCGTCCGTTGGACAGAAACACCTAAAGCGGTTATAAAGGCGTTGCTCTCCAATATAAATTGATACGCCGCGACATTAAACCCGATCGGGAGGAAGGTCACCTCTCGCGCGACGACGGGCATCTTGTTCGAGAACGAGATCGCCAGCAGGTTTACGAATGGGAGTATGCACAATAGCGCGGTGAACGTGAGGAAGGCGAAGTTGAATACGTTGAAGACTATTCTGCCTCTTGAATTCTTTATTTTCATATCCGCGCTCCCTTAATAGATTCTGTATCCGGCGACCTTATCCGCCAGATAGTAGCTGACCACGATAAAGACGAACGACACAACAGATTTGAATAAACCGGCGGCGGTAGACAGCGCGAACTGCGCGTTCTGTATACCCAGCCGATAAACGAACGTGTCGAGTATGTCTCCCGTGGTATATACAGCGGGACTGTATGTGTTATAAATTTGATCGAAACCGCCGTTAAGAATATTAGCCATGCTCAATACGGTCATAAGGACGATCGTCGTCATTATCCCCGGCAGGGTTATGTACAGGGTCTGCTTCCATCTGCCCGCGCCGTCAATTTCGGCTGATTCGTACAGCGACGGATCGATCCCCGTCAACGCGGCGAGATAAATAACCGAGCCGAACCCGAAGCCCTTCCAGATCTCTGTTACAACCATCGTTATGGGGTAAGCGGTTTTGTCGCCAAGAAAGAACACCGGCCCCACCCCGAACATTCCTAAAAATTGATTCACAATACCCGTGGACGGCGAGAGTATATCCACAAACAGACCCGCCAGTATTACCCAGGAAAGAAAGTTCGGGATATAGACAAGCGTCTGAAACGTCCGCTTGACGCCCTGATTTTTTATCTCATTCAGTAGCAGGGCGAAGAGCACGGGTACGATGATCCCACCGGCCATCTTTCCGAGGGAGATCACGATCGTATTGCGTATAACCTCTCCGATGTTCGGCATGGTAAAGAGATTCTTGAAATTGTCGAAGCCGATCCACTCCGACCCGAAAAGCCCCTTTGTGGGCACAAATTTTTGGAACGCGACGACTACGCCCAGCATGGAGCCGTAACTGTATATCAGCACGAAAATGATCCCCGGTATCAACATGATATAGAGAGGGATCTCCCTCCATGTTCTGACTTTCATGACATCACCCCTTATTTACAAAGACAGATTACAAAACAGGCTGACACAATCATGTGTGTCAGCCTTATTTGTCGGAGTTTCAGCTTGCGGGGTAGAGGGTATCGAGTTCGTCAAGGCATTGCTGCCCGCCCGCGTTAAGCCAATCGGATACGAATGTGTCGAAATACTCGATCGGCTGATCTCCTCGAATAATATCGGTGAACGCCGTTTCCATCATGCTTTCCCACACGGAGGAGTTTTGCATGTAGATCTCCGGTTGGTCAACAGACATTATGTTGTCTATATAGGCCCCGTCCGGGCGATACTTACGCAGGGCGATAACGCACGATCCGCCGCCGTCCGCGCCGTCGGAGTACATCTGACCCCACGCGCCGTAACCGGATGTCGTAATGTCGGTCTTATCCTCAAACCCCTTCATCTGCGTATACAGAGGTTTAACAGAACCGGCGAGGCTGTCGGGCGAACCTTCCTCAAACGCGTCCAGCAGCTCTTGAGTGTGCAGCTCCGTCGGTATGCCGACATAAATCGGCGACAGGCGGTATTGCTCGTTATCCCAATATGTAAGATAATCATCATCGTTCGGAACTTGAACGCAGACTTCCTCATACAGATTGAGGATCTTAATGATAGCCTCAGGGTGTTCCGCGGCGGAGTTAATCATAAATATGTCGCCTGTCTTGGAGCTTTGGATGCCAATCTTATAAGGGTTCGCACCGTCCGTCGGGATGGCGTATGGACGGGTGATAACGCCCGATTGCTGATAGCTGAAATTAAACGGATGCCACGTGCCCCAGTTCATATGGTACATCATACCGTATTTGCCGTTGGTGACGTCAGGCTCCATCGTCGCGGTGTCCTTTGTGATAAACTCGGGATCGATAATGCCTTGGTCGTACATTGTTTTTAGCAGAGCGAGCGTCTTTTTCATAGCCTCGCTGGTATAGGGCGAGGTAATTTTGCCGCTTTCGTCTCGGTAGAAGAACGACATGCCCTGATTGTAGGCAGGTTCGCCGTACGCCGCGAGGATACCCGTCGCTGTGCCATAGTTGTTAAAGATAATGTGTTTATCAAGCGCGAGACCAAAAGTGTCGTCCGCGCCGTTTCCATCAGGATCCTCGAACGTGAAACGCAAAGCCAGGGCTACCATTTCATCCAAAGTTTTCGGCACTTCCGCGTTAAGGTTCTCCAACCAGTCATCTCGAATCCACAGATATGGGGCTTGATGGAAGTTGTCATTCATGTACGGAAAACCATACAGCCGCCCATCGAACGACGCGCCCGCAAAGCTGTCCGGAAAAGCTGTTTGATACTTCTTCACGTCCTCCGACGCGTATTGATTGAACACGTCCGTAATATCCATAAGATAACCCGCGTTGTACGCTTGGGTCATGAAATTTCTGTCCGCCCAGCGGAACAGATCAGGTAAGTCGCCCGCCGCTAAAAGGGCGTTGAGTTTGTCACGGTAAGCGTCCGTTGTGATGTCTGCGGAGAACGCCACTTCCAAATCAATGTTCAATCTTTCCTTAATAAGCCGCGACCAGCGGTTATCGTCGTATGTATCGCCGTCAAAGAACTGTTGAACCTGCGACGCCTGAACGCCCCAAGTGACGGTTACGGGTTCGGCGTACGGAGTAAGCGGTCCGTCGTCCACCGGCGGCGCCGCGGACGAACCTGTTTGCGTGTTAGCGTCCGCGCTTGTTGTGTCGGAAGCTGTTGACGCGTTATTCGACGAGCCGCAAGCCACGGCCATTGACAGCGCGAGAACGGTCGCCGCTACTCTGGTTAAACCTTTCTTCATCAAAGATCCCCCTCCAAGATGTTCTATTGCTATAACGCCGCTTTTCATTTGTTGTCACTCTCCAAGAGTTCGATAAACACTTTTAGATCCTTTTCACCGGACAGATAAGCGTATCTGCCGCTGCCGTCACCGTAGTTGCCAGCCTGTTGCGGTATAAGCCCGAACGCCTCGCAGGACGCGACCGCGTTCTTCATACCGTTGGCCGCTCCGAAAGCCAGATGATGAACGCCTTCGCCGTGAGTATCCAAAAACTCCCTCCACGTTGACGGCGCTTCGTTCGGCTCGATCAACTCAATCTGCAGGTTTTCCCCTACGGTAAAGAAGGCCAGTTTCGCGGCGGCGTTGGGCGCGGGTTCGCCTTTATATATAGTCTGAGTAATTTCGTACTCGCCCGCCCCGACTGTCGGCGGTTCCTCCAGACCCAAAAACTCTGCCCATTTCTTTTTTGTCACCTCAATGTCCTTCACGATGAACCCAACCTGCGTTACCAGACTTGTTCCCAAAACTCCGCTCATACTTACCCAATCCCTTCTTTTAGTAAGGCGTCCCGCTTTTAGAATATAAAAAAAGCAATAACCGAATAGCACCCGCTCGCGCTCAGTTTAGCTAACGCATAGCCTAAACCCGTATACGCGCAAGTGACAACGCCGGCCATATAGATTGACCCTCTGTCATTATCGCAACATATTCCCTAATTGCGATATGATAAGGATACTATACGCCAGACGATTTTGCTAATCGTTTATTGCTCACATACTAACCGTTTGTTGCTCTCTTTATTCTGGAATTAATCTTCCTGAAATCGCTTGGGGAACAGCCTTTGTACTGTTTAAAGACCCGGTTGAACGCGCTTAGGCTGCCGAACCCGGCGGACATCGCCGCGTCCGCTATATTGACGCTGTTGTCCGCCAGAAGCTTTTCGATGTTTCGCAACCGCACGTTCGTCAAAAACTCACTGAAAGACAGCCCGATATATTTCTTAAAGACACGTGAGAAATGATATTTACTGAACCCAGCGAAGCTGGCGATAAAGTCCAGCGAGATCGGCTGCGCGTAGTTTTCATATAAATAAAAGCATACCGCGTACATTCTTTCTGAATACTCGCGGGCGTTGACGTCCTCACTGATCGGTACCCGCGCCTTCTCCATAGCCAAGTGTCCTATCTCCCCAAAGAAAGTCATGAGCGACGACCACATGTGTATTTCTTTGAACATTACGCCCGACGATTCAAATTTGGCGACATCCATTAACAGACGCAGCAGTTTCGGTAAAAGTTCCGGGTAATCGGTTTGCCTGTAAATATGAAACGAGGATATGAGTTGAAAATTAGCGCGGAACTCATAGATGAATGTTAGAGGAGAGATGGAGAATTGAAACACCAGGCTATTTTTATTTTCTGCTGACTTGATGGAATGGATTTCGCAGGGGAACACGATGATGATGTCATTCTCTCCCAACTGATACGCGACTGAGTTGATTTCTATTTCATAATTGTTTTGCAGCGGCGCGATGACCTCCATTTCCGAATGCCAATGCGGCGGAAACGAGTCCGGCGCGGCGTCCCTGCTCACAATGATGGATGCCCGCTCTAAACGCAGGCTCTCACGGTATTTATCCAACGCGGCGCCTCCATAACAGTTCGTCGGCGCAGGAGTGGGCCGCGGCGACCCCGCCGCGTGTCACGCCGATCACATACGCGCCTAGCGCTTTCATTTTGGCGGCAAAATGCCCTCCGATATCTCCCATGCCCACGCACAGCGCAATCGAGCCGAGTATGCTCCTGACGGAACCTCTACGCCTCCATGTCTGTCGGTTCTGCTCGTCCCGGTATTGGTGCAGCCGAAGATTAAGCTCAAACAGCACGCCCGTCATATACTCCGACACAGCCGGCCCGTACGCGCCGGAGGCGTTGGATAGGATAACGCCCGCGCTGAGCCGCCCGATAAAAGCATCTACCCCCGCTGATGGAAGCTGCAGCCATTTAAGGCGTGGACACCGTGAAATCAGATCTAGCCTTGGGAAGCCGAATATAATAGCGGTATTATTCAGAACTTCGGGCGACACATCGGAGTCGCCGCTGTGAAAAACTATATCCATATTGGTCAGCCGCCGCCGCAGTTCTTCCCTGAAAACCGCGTGAGTTTCAAATAGTACAAGCGCTTTCTCCAAAACAAACCTCCCATTATTTCATATGTCGGTATTCTCAGGCTCACTAAATCGCTTTCTTGTAGCTTTATATGAATTTTATCAGTTTTTACTTATATTTGCAATTACCGTTTTCCGCGGGTGTTATCAACAGAATCGCTGATAAATCGGATATAATCATATTGCGCGGCTTACATCCGGAGTGTACAATAGGATTAAGAGGTGATTGCGCGTGAGAACAAAAATATTACCAATTGGTTTTGAGGACTTCAAGAAA
>JAISZF010000170.1 GCA_031269415.1 Clostridiales bacterium | reverse complement strand
GGGCGTATCGGGTTTTGCCTCATTAATAGCCGCTTTCATAGCCGAAATATTCCATTCCATCCGCAGCGAGCGCCATGACGGCTCAAATTGGCTGTCGTCTTGGGGGAGCGGATTACCGTAAGCCTTCAAATATTTGTCCGCGCATATCTCGCAGTGACAGTTTGTGGGGAAGGGCGCGTTCAAAAACACGGCGTCTATGTCGTAACGGCTTAAAGCCTCTTTCAAAGCGGGGAAAGCCATTTCCTCATTCCAGTACCCGGAATTTATACAGGTGGAATACAGAATCGACCATTCGCCCGGGCGTTCGGCACCCACAGGCATCGGCCTGGAGGAGGCCGTGTACGCGAACCACTCCGGGTGTGACTGATACGCGCGGTCTTCAGCCTTGCTGAAATCGAACCGACCGATGAACTTTATCCCGCGCGCGTGGCACGCCGCGATTACTTCAGCCAGCAAGTCCCTGCCGGCTGGCAGGTATTCATTTCGATGATGATAAGGCACATCGGTAGGGTACCAGGCGTAAATGCCTCCCACATTAAACACCAGCGCGCTTCCGTAAAGCTCTTTCACTTGCGCCGCCAAACGTTCAGGATCGATACTGTCTGTATCCTTTATCCGCAGGTTAGTCTGGACAACTCTCTGCCGCCGTCTCCACCACTGTGAATCGATGAAATCCATATTACACTCCCTTTCTCATTTCTCTGAAACTCTTGGGCGTCAGGCCTGTTTCCTGCCTGAATATCTTACTGAAGTAATGCTGATTGGTGAATCCTGTCATATCCGCCACATCCTTGATTTTATAATTGGCGTTGTGCAGCAAATACTCTTTGGCGCGGCTGATGCGCGCCTGAACCACATAGTCCCTGAAATTAATTTTCATAATCTCTTTGAACAGGATGCTTAGATAGCAGTAATTGATATGGAGGTTGCCCGAAATTTCCCTAAGCGAAATTTCCTCGGCAAAATGCCTGTCGATGTATTCCTTTACGCTTTCAATAGCCTCATTTTGATACTTCGCCGCGCTCTGAAGCCCTCCGCATTCTTCCTCATCAAGCGCCTCGTTATACACGCTGCCGATGAAATCGAGCATATCCCCGATTGAAAAGAAGCTGTAAACATGCTTGGGATATTCGGAAGCCCTTTCTTCCTGCATATACGCGTCCAAAACCTCGTTAGGCAGTATGAGCGCGCGGTTATAAAAACTCTGTACGGAATGGTAGGAATATTTTTCTTTTAGCAGTTCTCCGCCTGTCTGTTCCAACGCCGCGATTATTTTACCCCTGTCCCTTGCGCGGAGGGCCCCGCGCAGCGCGGAAGTTTCAGGCTTAAAGCGATTGGCGTACATTTCAATGTCCTTAATATGGATAATGTCTTTTCTTTCAAAAAAAATCCGATGTTCCAAAGCCAGTATTGACTGTGAAACGGTTTGGCGCAAATCTTTAGACATTCCGCCGACACCTATTGTATACTGCGACTTTACGCCGCCGCCAAATTCCATATACAAGGCGTTTTGCAGCGCCGAGTAGAAAGCGTCAGGGAAATTATCCGTATCTTCCTTGGCAAGGCAGAACATCATCAGGTATTCGTTGAGCCTGTATTCATAATAAATCAGGTTTTTGCCCAAAGCGAACCGGGGGTAGTCCCTTAGCAGATCATCCATGATGGAGTCTATAAACACAAAAAAACTCTGATCCAAATACAGGTAAACCGCCTGAAAAATCGAATCCTCGGAATAACCCGCAAACATCGGGCTGAGATCATTTTCGCGCGCTTCGAGGTAAGACGCGGCGTAAGCCCTCAGTTTAGTCTGCAGCACGGTTTTTTCCACAATAGACATCGCCGCGCTGCTCAATTCCTTTGACTTAATCTGCTCCACACATTTTTCCAGAGCTTTATGCAGGGAATTCGTATCCACAGGTTTAAGCAGGTAATCCACCACGCCTATACGGATCGCGTCCTGAGCGTACTGGAATTTATTATATCCGCTGATGATAATTATCTTGACACGCGGTTGAACAGCAGTAAGCTTTTTGCTTAACGCCAAGCCGTCCTCGCCGTCCATGCCGATATCGCACAGTACAATGTCCGGCTTGAAAGATTTCGCCAATTCAAGGGCCTCTTCGGCACTGGCGGCTTGTTCGATATTGGTAATCCGCAAGGGGCTTTTTTTAACCTTGCTGGTTAAGCCGAATCTGATGAGTTCCTCGTCGTCAACTATCATGACTTTCCACATCTGTCAGCGCCTCCTTTTCCGTAATATAGTTCGAGTCGGGCAGCCGCAGGATAACATCCGTGCCAATTCCGTCGGATACCACATTTACACCGTACCGCGGCCCGCAGCAGTGGACAATTCGTTTATGCACGTTAACAATGCCTATGGATTCGCGGCCGTTTTCTTCTGCGGGTGAGACATCGCGGCTGCTTAGAATTCTATTCAGCGCGGTCAGTTTGGAAGCGGAAATACCGACGCCGTTGTCTATTACGCTCAGCCATAGCTGCCCCGGTTCGGCAATTTCAGCGCGTACAACTATCACATGGGGAACCGGCGATCCCTTGAAGCCATGAATTATAGCGTTTTCCGCAATTGGCTGCAGGATGAATTTAGGCACGCTCAATTCTGTCAATGAGGACGTAACCTCAAACTTAAACTCAATATCCCCTCTGAAACGAATCTTTTCAATTTCAAAATATGAGGAGAGATGCGCTAATTCCTCGCGCAAGGGAACCATATTATCAGGCTGAAGATTGTATCGGAACATCTTAGACAGACAGATCGTGATTGTTTGAATTTCCGGCAGATCCTTAAGCTCGGCTATCACTTCAATAGTTTGAAGGGTATTATATAAAAAATGCGGGTTGATCTGAAACGTGAGGCTTTTTAGCTGAGCTGACTTTAAATCGAGCTGCTGACGGTAAACATTGGTTATCAGCGAATCTATTTTTTTAGTCATTCCGTTAAAGCCCTCATACAGCGTTTTGATATCGTCGTCCTTGATATTGCCACAGTCCAGCGTCAGTTCGAAATGACCCTTTCCGACCTGCTCCATACTTTCGGTCAGGCGCTCAAGCGGCCGCATTTTAACACGCAGCACCGCCACTATCGCCAGTCCCATAACAGAGAACAATACCAGTAATATAAGCGCCAGGAGCGAGGCGGATTCCCTAAAGATACCGGAAGTATAGTTTGGGTTGATTTCAAGTGTAAGCGTAAAACCTGTAAACTTTGAACGGTATCTTAAAGTGTCCCCGTATCTCTCAACAGAATTAAAGGAAACCGCGGATTGACCGGTAAGGCGTTCGCCGACCTCAGCAGCGTTTGTAGAGGTTATTATTACGCCGTCTGTGTCCGACAGCCTGATCGAGTTAATCTGCGGCTCGGCGCTGACGTTGATCTGGGTAAAGCTTTCGCTTACAGCGGCGTCTATCAGGCCGGCCTCGGCAAACACGGTTACATAAACGGATACACGGCTCTCCTCAATATCTGTCAGCGGCCTGATAATCATATATGGCCTGAATGTGCTGTACTGATTTTGCCCAATATATACCGGCGGTACAATAAACACCTCGCGGCTGTCTATTAAATCTTTATGGGATTTGATCCACTCGTTGGAAAACAAGTCATAGATTTCGATTTTAAAGGAAGCGTTTTCGTTAGTGAATATTAAATGACCGTCACAGTTGTAAAAACTCGCGAAATATACGCCATTATAAATGGAATAACCTGTCAGCAGCGTAAAAAGCCTGTTTCGAACATCCAGATAACCGGAATCGGAATAATCCTCCGACTGGCTGTATAATAGTATTTCCTGAATCAGCGGGTTGTTCAGAATCATGCGGTTAGACTGGCTGGCTTCATTGAATATGGAATCGAGATTTGTGTTTAAATTGCGCAGTATATATGAAAGTGACGCCTCATTCCTCTGATTAAGTGTGTGGGAGGTATTTGACATTAATACCGCGCCCGAGAATATTGTTACCGCCAAGGTAATCGAAATACAAATTAAGGTGATTTTGAAGGAAATTGTATTGTGACTGTTTATCATGTCATCGCATACTCCTTTCTTTACACATTACAGCATTTCATAAAATAATTCAAGGGATACGGCGGATAACACTCAAATCGCAAAATAAGTATACAATTTTAAAAAAAGTATACGTTTTTAACGAACGGATTTTTATGAAAAAACCGACCTGTGCGAAACCCTAACTATATGAAATTAAAAACGAATTTTAAGAGTTGATATTTCGGCGGATAAAATTGTTTATCAAGCCTTTAATGTCTGTTTATCTATACTTTACCTTCAAAAGGGTATAAAATCCCCTTGGTCGAAATTTTATCTTAGTTCAAAATTATGTTTGCCTAGGCCGCCTCTTTCGGAAACGCGAATGGCAACGTTCTATCCTGACACCACGATCTTAGCTCATCATTTTTCCAAGCCGCGGTTACACTCGCCAGTCCGCGCGAACCCTCATAGCTCCAACTCATTCCTCTGTTTTTTTGCCGAGACGACACTATTATGTCGTTTGCCTTCTCAACACGATTGCTTGAGTTACGTAAACCCAGCTCCCGCCTTAGCGCGTAACATGGTATGTATTTCTCGTTTCGGCTCAAATACTCAATCAGCTTGGTGATTGACCCCTCCGAACGGATATCTTCTCCCGAAAGGCTTTGGAGACTCGCGATAGCCGCCTTTACGTTCCCGAACCACAACAGTGGCTTGATTACCTCATCCTCGAATATATGCCATAGTTTATAGCTTTTCATCCCGCCGCTTAATCGCTGTTCCACTTTCTCCATTAAATGATACCAATCCAGGATTATTTTATATCGGAAGGGCGCGAATAACTCTTCTATGGGACCTTTTAGCTCACCGGCCCCGTCTGTGAAAAAAACATATAAAGGCATTCCTATTAACCCATTCGCCGCTAAAAATCCTAGTACCAATTTGAACGCGCCTTTTATACATCTATCACATATATAATATATATTATTTTTGTTTTCCACATGTATTACCATATTCGTGACATATTTCCTTTGCCCTTTTTCTGGTGAGTCGGGCCGGTGGGTCGCCTGTCTGTCCGTTAGGACATCATCCGCTGAGATATTCACTGTTGTTTCCGGATCCTAATCATAATCCCACTCCTTGATTTCCCCTTCCAGTCTCAATTTGGCCGCGGCTTCTTTCACCGCTTCTTCCCGTGTCGCCGCTTTCGTTTTGAATTCCTCTTCCTCTATTATAATAGCCGCCTCTATCACCGTGCCCTCCTGAAGGTGTCCGTCATTTTTGAACCCATTCGCCTCCAGGACAAATTCAGCTTGCTCATGTAACGCCTCGGAAATTTTCCGGCCTTGTTTCTCTATGTTGTCCCTCAACCAAGTCGCCGTTACCCCTCCCTCTCCCTCAAGCCGAAACCTGTTCAACGCCTCGCTTACATTCCTATAGCTTGGCGCGCTGACGATCCACGCCGCCGCCAATTCCTCAAATCGCGCTGACACGAGCTTTTGATCCGGATTTTCCTGCCCAAAGTAGTTTTCCGTTATGCTAAACAATCGTTTCCCCGCCCGGAAATCCATTATTTCATATCTTGGTATTCTCAGACTCCCTAACTCGCTTTCTATTATACATGCTCTCGACGCGTGTGTTTCCCTTCCTGTCGGATAATGGATTATTTGCTGATCAATTTTTTTTTGATATTATATCCAAGTATTCTGTTACCGCTCCATCCGATATTTCTTTGCGCGATTCCAGTACCGCCTTTTCTATTTCCCCCAAGCTCTTTCGAAAGCCTTGCCTTTCTATTTCCTCAAAAAACGGGATCATTTTCTCGCTCCTTTTCTCCACTATAATTCCTCCCGCATCATCTTCAATGGTGATGCTTATTGTCATCTTTCGAGACATCCTTGTCATCTCGCTTTCTTGTAGTAGTTTTTCAAGAATTTTATCAATTT
>JAISZF010000152.1 GCA_031269415.1 Clostridiales bacterium | reverse complement strand
AGAAATATACAACATGCATTTCACCCGGCTGGCGCCGTCTATGACGGCGGCTTCATACAATTCCTGCGATACCGCTGCCAGCGCCGCCAAATAAATAATCGCGTTCCAGCCCATCTCTTTCCAGACGTCAGATATAACGATGATCCAACGAAAATACTGGGTGTCTGATAAAAAGAAGATCGTTTTGCCTCCGAACATCCGCACTATGTAATTTACAGCCCCATATTCCTTGACCAAGTTAAACACTAGGCCGAACATGATAATCCATGACAGAAAGTGCGGCAGATACAATATAGTCTGAACTGTCTTTTTGAAAAAACGAGCCCTAACTTCATTCAATAGCAACGCCAGTATGATCGGAATGGGGAATCCGAAAAGTATTTTATAGAGACTGATAATGAGTGTATTTTTAAGAGCGTACTGAAACTGTATGGACTTAAACAAATAAATGAAGTTATCCAAACCGACAAACTTGCTGCCGAAAACGCCCTTGACAATACGGTAATCCTGGAACGCGATAGCTAAGCCAAACATGGGCGTATAATTGAATATAATAATAAATAATAATCCGGGTAGCAGCATTAAATACAAAGATTTGTACTGCGTAACCGCGCGTATAAAGCGCCTCGCTAGTGTGTTGTCCTGTCTGAATCCGCCATCCGCTCCCATAATGATCTCCCTCCGATTAAAACTGGCCTGTTCCATATTTTGAATTGAAATGACGCGGAACGGAATTCCTGTAAACGTTTACATTCTGGGTATAAATTTACCAATTACCTTGTCTTCACCTCTTCCCACAGATATTCGCGGGCGAAGATCGCCGCACCCGTCACCCCGTTGAATACATTGGCGGTATCAGATTTTATTATATTAAGAGAACAAGCCGGCAATGGCTTTCTTGTGCGCGCCTGTACGCGTTCTAGCAATTTTTCGTACGGAAACCCCTTCATTGCGATAACTCCGCCGCCAAGCACAATACAAAACGGGTTGAGTATATTTATCTCGGTGGATATGGCAATCGACATATTATCAATAAACTCCGTTATTTCAGGACATCCGGCGTGTTCCTTAAAAACGTTCCGGATGGGTGTTTGAGGGAACTTCGTGGCGCGAATCCTCTCCAGAGCTTTACCGGAGGCGTACAATTCCAGACAACCGTAAAGCCCGCAACCGCACGCGTCGCTTTTGCCCATTACAGGTATATGCCCCAGTTCCCCCGCCACTCCGTCGAAACCAACAAGAGGCTTACCGTCGCACAGAATAATATTGCCTATTCCCGTTCCGAAGTAACAGCCGACAATTATGCCCTGGCGCTTGATATGGAACTTTTCCATATCATTATAAATAAGCATGCAGGCGTCCTTCTCAATGACAACGGGAATACCAAACTCTTTTTCATATTCGGCTTTGACAGACATGTTATCAAAGCCATCTAAATTAGGCGTAGACAACGCCACAGTGCGGCTCCGGTTTAATATAGAGGGAAAACCGATTGAAATGGCTTCTATACTCTCGCCTAACCCGCATATAAAGCCGCGGATGAAATCTTTAAGCTTTTCCGAGGCTCCCGCTCCCTCAATAGTGTCGGACGACGCGCGTGCTTCTTTTATTATGGAATTATCGTCCGCGACCGCTCCAATACGGATGTTGGTACCGCCTATGTCTACCCCTATAATGCACGCACGGCTTTTTTTTTCGAGCGCAGCCATCTGATCAACCTCCGGGTAATCGTTTACTCTCGCGGAAGCTCTTTATAAAACATGAGCTTCTATGAGATTAAGTTTAAGAATAGATTGAGCTAAATCCGCGTGGATTCACGTGTAATAAGCTTCACTGGCACCGTATAGACATTCTGTTTAACAGGTTCCCCGTCTATCATGGACATCAGGGCGTTTACAGACAACGAGGCGAATGAGTCTATATCCTGATGCACAGTGGTAAGGCTGGGATGAATTACGTTGGCTATGCTGATATTGTCGAAACCAATAACCTTGACTTGACGCGGCACGTTCCAACCCTTTTCATTTAGCCGCTTAATAACGCCAACCGCCAGAAGATCTGTCGAGCAAAAGACTCCGTCTGTATCAGGGTTGCGGCTGAACAAAGCGTCTGAAGCCGCCGCCCCTTCTTCTAGGCTAACGTTCTTAGCGTATATAATCAGATTAGGATCATGAGTCATGCCGGCTTCCTCTATAGCCTGCCGGTATCCTACCAGTCGCTCTTCGTGGGAAGATATATTATCCTTGAAGCGGATAAACGCTATTTTTTTGCAGCCATTCTTTAACAATTCCTTTGCCGCTATGTAACCGCCCATGCGATTATCGCTTTCAATAAAAACACAAGTTGCGTCGAGATCCTCGTTGCTTGGCCTTCTGTCGATAAACACAGTCGGATAGAAAAAATCGCCGCATATGCCGCCGGATATATATATCAAACCGCTTACGCGCTGAGATTTCAGCATTTTCATGTGTTGGATCTCAATTTCAGCGGTTTCGTTCGTATTGCAGACAATCGTGGCATAATTGTAGGCATATAGGGCCTGCTGAATTTTCAAGGTTATTCGAGAAAAAAATTCGTTTGTTATATCTGGAACAAGGATGCCAATCACTCGCGTCTTGCTCACTCTCAAGCCGCGTGCCAGTTGATTGGGTTGATAGTCGAACTGTTTGATTATATCCTTAACTCGTTTCTCCGTTTCCGCTGAAAACCGACCGTTTTGATTGATTACCCTTGAAACTGTGGCTACCGAAACCCCAGCCATTTCGGCAATAGTTTTAACGGATAATTGCTTATCACGCGTATTGTATACCATCTCATTCATCCCGCTCCGTTGACGACATCGAAAAAGTGTGTAAAAAAACGTTCGACATCCACCGATACGGCTGCCTCGTGCGAGCCCTCGCCTTCTTTCATAAGAGTGGCCGCGTAAAAAATATCGCTCTTCAAGTCAACGGCAACGCCTCCCCTGACGTATCCGCATATGCTTTCATCAAATACGCAGGCGGCGGCAAGTGGATCGTGGAAGATCATACCTGGTCGATCCGCCTGTCGTCTGAACCAAAAATCCCGATACATATTAACCGGCCCGAATGACCGAGACGTAAACCGCTCCCGGGTTTCTTGCTCGGAAAGAATAAGCTTCATGGTTACGTCAAGCCCGAACAACCTGTACGAGTCTATTGGCGCTTGAAAACATATCTGCGCGGCGATGGGATCGCAGTAGCAGTTCCACTCACTGTAGCCGCGAATCAACGGGGCGTTAAACTTATAATATCCTATCATTTGTGAAACCGCTCGTAAGCCGGAGGCAGCGTTCGGGTAGGCAGCGAACAGCACACCCAAATTCGTCGCCGGACCCACAGATATTAATGTGATTTCACCGGGGTATTGTTCAGTCATCTCGCGGATAAATTCCACAGCGTAATTCATCCGGAAGGCTCTTGAGTGAACACAATGTTCCAATACGGCCTCCTGCGGGCATAATGGCTGCTTCTGCGGAGTCAGGATCGGATTTTCCACTCCAGGGTAAACGGGTATGTCTTTTCCAAAGTATTTTATAACCGAATCCGCGAGCTTTGCCCGTTGAACCGGCAACCCAGTGGTGGTGGTAACGCCCAGCAACTCACATTCCGGCTGGCATAACAGATATGTCAGCGCCAGAGTGTCGTCGATGTCGTTGCCGATATCTGTGTCGAATATGACTTTCATCTTTGAGCCTCCGCAACGAATACATATCACATCAGATAATTCTTCCATCTCATAAATCATTAGGTAAAGGATTACCTGAAAAAATAATACTATGAGTATTGCCAGCTTGTCAAGTGCATTTGTAAATATTTTTATAATTTTCTTGACACTGAAATATGTATGTTTTATTATATATAGGTAAACCTTTACTCAATGCATAGGGGGCATAAGATGAGTCAGAAAGAACACTGCGCGGATATTAAAAAACTTCTGTGCCCATCCATGATGTGCGCGGACTTCGGAAATCTTCACGGTGAGGTAAAGGCTTTGGAAGAAGCGGGAGCGGATATATTTCATATAGACATTATGGACGGACGGTTTGTCCCGAATTTTGCGATGGGGGCGGGCGACGCCCAATATATCGCCGCGCACACCCAAAAGCCCACGGACGCGCATCTGATGATCAATAATCCCGGTGATTATGTGGAGTCTTTCGCCAAGATGGGGATAGGTATTATTTACATACATCCCGAAGCGGACGTCCACGCACCGAGGACGCTGGAGAAGATAAGGAGAGCGGGCGCTTTACCGGGCATCGCGGTGAACCCAGGCACATCCGCCGAAACAATCGGCCCGTTGCTTTCCATTATCAGTTATCTGCTGGTCATGACCGTAAATCCTGGGTTTGCGGGGCAGAGTTATCTGCCCTTCGTAGACGGCAAGATTGATCGTCTGATAAGGCTCAAAGACAGTTATGACTACAAACTGATTATCGACGGTGCCTGTTCACCCGAAAGAATACGCGATCTTTCCGCCAGAGGCGCGGACGGGTTCGTATTGGGTACGTCGGCGCTGTTTGGCAAAAACCGGCCTTACGCGAATATCTTCAAAGAGTTGAGATCCTAGGAGTGGCCGTCGAAATCTATGATGCCCGAACCGGGCTTCCATGTTACGGAGGCTTATGGGGCTTCCTGATACATATTAGCAAACTTTTATAAGCCGGATTCGTGCCGGGTATCGGCGCTTGTCCGGCTTATTTTGAGTATTCAGGCTCTATCGCAAAAGCCAATCAAGTAGGTTTATCTGCTTAATGCCGTTGTGCGAGGCGCGAGGCGTGTTGTCCATTGTCAAAAGATATTTGGGATTATGGTCGCTGATAGCGTTAAGAGGCGCAAGTTCGCGTCGCAGGGTTTCGCCGTTCGAGTCAATGACGGTATAGGCAATCTGATAGTATTCCTCACCTTCATCGCTGATAGTGATAAAATCGACCTCGGCGCCGCCGACCTTGCCGACGTATACTTCATAGCCCCGCCTAATCAATTCGAGGAACACGACATTTTCAAGGATATGACCCATATCCGCTTTTTTCGTTCCAAGCAGGGCGTAGCGTAAACCGATATCGGCGGCATAATATTTGTCGCCCGTTTTCAGATATTGCTTGCCCTTTACGTCGTAACGTCCGATTTGATAGAAGATAAAGCACTCGGTCAGTGAAGTCAGATAACTCTCGACTGTATGAACAGAGATTTTTCGCCCTGCCGAAGTCATGGTATCGGCAATGCTTTTTGTCGAGCAGAGATTTCCGATGTTGTCGAACATGAAGCGGACGATACTTTTAAGCATGGCGGTATCGGGAAATTTCTTGCGCCCGACAATGTCTTTCAAAACAATGGTATCATAAATACTTTGCAGATATTGCCGCCTGTCTTTCTGTTTCGGGATTTCCAACGCGTACGGAAACGAGCTGTTTTGGATATAATCCGTATATAGCCGCTCAAGGTTCGTATTCCCCGGAAAGTTAGAGACATACTCCTTAAACGACAGCGGTAGCATTTTAATCTCCACATATCGCCCCGAAAGCAGGGTCGCGAGTTCTCCGCTGAGAAGATACGCGTTCGAGCCTGTGATGTAAACATCGCAGTTCTTTTTCACATACAGACTGTCAACGGCTTTTTGGAAGTTAGTCACACGCTGGACTTCATCAAGAAAAACGTACATCTTCTTATTTGGCAAAAGCCGCTCCGACACGAAACCGTATAACTGCCTGTATGTTTCAAGCTCGTCATATTCGCCTTCCTCAAGGTTGACAGAGATAATTTGCTCGTCGGATATGCCGTCCCCGCGCAAATAATCCTGAAACAGCTCAAACAGCGTGGACTTCCCGCAGCGCCGTATGCCTGTTACGACTTTGATTAACTGTTTATCACGAAAACTGATAAGGGAGTCAAGGTATTCTTGCCTTTGTATCATTAGATCGCCTCACAATGGATTTGATTCTATTATACCAAAAGCTATCGCGAAAATTAGTGGAAGATGCTGATAGTTTGTCATATATGTAAGCACCGCTTGTATGCCGCTGCCATATACCGCCGCTGCGTCCACCCCTTCCGGGAAACTGGCTTTATGTACTTTGCCGCATCGTTCGCATTTGCCCTCTTTTGCGCGGTACTCGATTGTTATCGTTTTGCTTGGCTCTATGTCGG
>JAISZF010000078.1 GCA_031269415.1 Clostridiales bacterium | reverse complement strand
TTCAATATACGCATTCCCCTCGAACTTGTCTTTACGCTCTTTGAAAACAGGGAAAAGCACGCCGTTTTTCTCCTGCTCCGCGAGAGCGTCCGCCAATATCCGATCTGACAGCGCGGTGGCGGCTCCGTGATTCAAATATACGTGGCTTAACGCGCAGGCAAGATATGGATCCCTGTTATATACATAAATCTTTTCCAAAACGCCTATCGTTTCATACAGCGGCTTAAACGCGTTTATAATCATTTCATAGGTACAGAAATACATAAAGGCGTATTCCGCGCGGTTTTCCTCAAACTCCCCGGCGGCCAGCCGCTTGGCGGCGGCCCGCGCGAACACGCGCTGCGTGTCGTCGCTCATCTGACGCGTATAGACGGCCTTTTCCAGAATCAGCGCGTCCAATCCGTCATCCGTGACGGATATGGACGAAAGCACGCGGCTCAGGTTCTGCCAGTCGCTTTGAACGCCTATGTAGCGTTTCATCACAATATCCAGCAGGGTTTTGTCGTACCAGGATTTTGTCAGCAGACGGAACGAGGGCTCGGCTATAACATCATAGTGTTTTTGAAACTTGGAGAGCTGTTTCAGCGCGCCGAACAGGGTTTTGTCGCCTATGGAGCGATTCTTCCGGCCTATCAGGCGAGCCGCGCGTTCCCAATCCCCGGCGGTCAGGTAAACGGTGAGCATCTCTTCTATATAGGGTTCGGGCAGCGCGTTTTCATCGGTCTCCGCGAAATATCTCAGCGCCTCGCTCAGCCTGCCGGTTTGATATTGGAAGCGAGCGAGCGCGGCCTTGGCCTGATTCGC
Organism: Clostridiales bacterium; assembly: GCA_031269415.1. Taxonomy (GTDB): domain Bacteria; phylum Bacillota; class Clostridia; order Lachnospirales; family WQUN01; genus JAISZF01. The sequence continues at coordinate 7,746 of JAISZF010000078.1, read as the reverse complement.
GAAATATTCGGAGATCTCACCGCAGGCCAGCAGATCCGTCAGGACCCGCAGGGTAAACTCGTCGCTTTTTTGCTGTAAAAACAGGATACGGGTCATGGAGGCGAGCAGGGGGAACCCGCGCATTCCCTGATTATAGAAGAAGGTATACAGCCTTATGTCGGAACATTCCACCAGCCGCGTAACCTTGATCTGTGTGTCCACAACCTTGCGTTCGTCCTCCGTCAGCGAATAGAACGACATCGGATAGTCCGAGGCTTCAATCAGCGCGCTGCCGTCCGACAGTTTATATACAAGGAAACCCCGCCGCTGTTTCTCAGAGGCGTATATAACCTTAGCTTCCGATCCCGACGCTCTCACGCGGTAGGTGAACAGGACGGACCGCAGGATACCCGCCGCGTTCTGCGTGAGTTTCGCTGGCATCCGGTATTCCGTTCCCACGATGATATAAAAGGCGTAGAGGCTGTAATAAAAACGTCCCCTAGCGCCGCTCTCCAGGCAGCGCTCCGCGAAACTCAGCAAAGCTTCCCTCTGCTCCTGAATCAGATATGCTAAATTCCTGTTTGTGAGTATCAGGTGATACACAAACGCTGTCAGGTTCATATCCGTCAGATCGGGCTCGCGGAGGTATTTTTCCATGGCCTGCCGGCCGATCTTTTCCACACGCGAGTGATAGGCGGACTTTATTAAAAAATGATAGAGATCCGGGAGTTCCAGATTCAGCGCGTCGGCGTGCTTATAATACTCCAGCGCCGCCGGGGTGTAGTTCATGTCGCGCATAAGGCTTACGCAGATATACCGCAGGGAATTCTGCGGGTACGCGCGCGATATCATCTCGCGCCAAAACGGATCGCGGCAGAACACGGCGGCGGCGCTATCGAACAGAGTGCCCACAAAACGCCGCGTGTCTATCCGGTGGATCAGCGCCCACCGCAGATAGAGGGCGTTAAGCGATTCATCCGAGGAACGCGCGCCTTTATTGAACGCGTATGTCAGCCAGGCGTACATAAACATGGAATAACATCCCGCCGCGTAACTCTTCCACAGATATTCCACGCCCTGCTTCGCGTCGCCCTGTTCGGTATGGAGAATCCCCAGCATCAGTAACGTGTATTTATCCTTGCGGACGCTGAATTCGTCCAGTTGTTTGAGGAATTTAACCGCTTTGCGGTTCTTGCCCCATTTTATTTGGACAAATGACGAGAGGAACAGATATATCTTATATAGGAACGGATTGTTGTTCTTCATGTAGTTTTTGCCGGAGCCCAACTGCGCGAGCATGCTGGACGCCAAATCCTCGTTGCCCAGCTCGGCGTGTATGAAGATCATCATGCACAGCAACTCATACCCCATGCCAAGGCTTTTCCGCGCGGCGGACAGGGCGTAGTAAGCCTTCTGCCAGGACGCGTTTTCCTTGGACGGTTTCTCGTCGTCCATGAACCCCCGCAGCCAATAGGCAGCCGCGAGATTCAGCACGCGCCGCGTGGACGGCTGCCTGTTCAGGCTGTTTTCCAGACGCGCCGCGTTCACGCCGCGGCCCCGATTCCGGTTATTGCCGCGAGGATTATGAGTATGTATTTTTTTATGTCCGCCGGGATTTCCGGCGGGAGATATTCAAATTGGGCAAGCATTACAAAATGGCCCCTTTATGGCAGGTTATTGTCCGCGCCGCAAAGCGCGGAATCTTCCATCCTATTCCGTTTATTTCCGCTTCCGGACAGAATTTTCATTATACAGATTAACGCTATTTCGGCTTTATGTCAAATGGTTGATCATTTAAGATATTGCTGCCACGAGTAAAGACAACTACATAGGCCATTGCGAGCTTCAGGTACGGCAGACACAATTTTGGAACTGTTGCGGCAAATTACCATACGCGCGCTTAAAGCCGCAAAAATGTCAGACGAAGCGATCGCGCGGGAATTGAACTTGTCTCTTGATTTGATTAAACAGCAAGGTCTGTAGTGTATGAAAAGGGATGCCGCAGTCGCGGTATCCCTTTTCCCTCTACAAACTCAAAATCTTCTTAGCGATCTCGTCGCCGACTTCCGTAATATACGGAATACCCGTTTCCTTAGCGGTTTCACGGTTAGCGGCAAACAGATCGTCGCGGCTCAGTTCACTCAGGCTGAACTTACGCGCCCCGGCCATTAGCTGCTGCACTCCGGCTGAAAGCTTGTCCGCCAGCGTCCATACGGCCACCGCGCCCAGCGGGATATTCCTCATCTCATCCGCGCCTATTTTATTCTTCACATCGAAGTACCCGGCGAAGATCTCCTGCGGCTCCGTCCCGAATTCATCCGCGAAGGCTTTGGTCAAACTCTCCCAGTTGCCGTTCAGGCGCTCGCGTCTGTCCGCATAGAGCGCGCCCTCAATATTAGCGCCCAAGAAGCCCGGTATCATCAGCGCGCGGCCCATACATACCAGTTTGGTATACGGAGCGCCCAGCGCCAGAGCCTTAAATATATGATCCTCACGCGCGAATCCGCCCGCGAACGCCATGTCGACGACATCCGCCCCGTTCTCGCCCAGAATTTTCGCGTATTCATACGCCTTGGCGTGCAGGTTTATGGACGGAACGCCCCAAGCTTCCATCATGTTCCATGGACTCATGCCGGTGCCGCCGCCTGAGCCGTCAACCGTCAGCAGATCCAGTTTGGCTTCCGTGGCAAACTTAATGGACATCGCGAGGGCTTCCATTCCGTAGCTGCCGGTTTTCAGCGTAACGCGTTTGTATCCGAGTTTACGCAGGTAGGCCACAGCGTCCAGGAAATCCTTGCGCACCTCTTCGTAATTATTATAGTTGGTGTATCCTAAGCGGCTATGGCGCGCGAAAGACTGGATCGCCCCGTTTTTGAACGCTTCCTGAACCTCCGGCTTCGTCGGGTCGGGGTCTACGATATAGCCGCGCTCTTTTAAGAAGAGCGCGTAGTCCAGACTGGTCACTTGAATCTCGCCGCCGATATCCTTCGCGCCCTGCCCCCATTTGAGTTCCAGGATTACCTTATCGCCGTATTTCTCGATGATATACTCGGCCACGCCGTTGCGCGTGTCTTCCACGTTCATTTGAACGATAATCGCGCCGTAGCCGTCATAATAGCGCAGATACACGTCTATGCGGCGCTCCAGTTCCGGAGCCGATTTTATTCGGCCGTTTTCCAGGACGGAGTACTTGTCCACCCCGACCACATTCTCGCCGATGACAATCGGAAAACCCACTATAGCCGCGCCAACGGCAAAAGACTCCCAATATTTCGCCGCTATGAAGGTTGAGCCCAAGGCTCCTGTCATTATCGGCACGCGCGTCTTGGTTTTCTCCGCCTTGCCGAACGAAGTCTCAAGGGAAACATTGGGGAAGATACAGTCGCCGGCCTGATTAGTCAGCCCGCCCTGTAACCCGTTCGCGCCGTAATTATAGCCCTGAACGCGCAGGTTATTGTAGCACACGCCGATGTGATTGGTGTTGGAACTGCCGGCCGTGACGCATCCGAAATCTCTCGGATAAAGGAGTTTGCGGCCTTTCATGGAAGACATCCACGTTTCACATCTTCCCCGGCAGTCCGACCGGCACAGCGTACACAGCCCCGACTCCGCGGGGTTGCCTCTGTTTACGGTGTTAAGAACGTCATTGCTCTTTTGGTAAGAAATCATACATCCGCCTCCGCTTATTTAGGATAGACTATCGGCGAGAGCCGGTTCAATTCCGGCCGTGTCACAAAATGACATTGAAAATGCCTTGTAAATAGGCGCGTTATTGCTTATCATTATAATTGGTGACAATACGCCCGCCGCCAACCGTATTATATCAAATGATCCAAAATTTTGAAAGGCCCATTTGACATGAAAGGACTCATTTATGCCTGAATACCATGAACAAGTTAAGAACAGAACCACTCTGAAGCTCCGTGAGCGTATGCGAGGGCTGCCATTCTTTATGACCGATTTTTTCAGAGGCGTCTCAGACGTCACATCCGTTTTAACCCGTATCGGCTACGCGTATGATCTGCGTATCTTCTTTCAGTTCTTAATTGAGGAATACGCCGAATTCGGAGACAAAGAGATAAGTGATATGGAAATAAGCGACCTGAACGCGATCACGTCGGATCACATAGAGGCGTTCATGGAATACCTCGACTATTATGTGCGTAATGACGACACGAAGACACTAATCTTACAAAATGACGAAAACGGCAAGTCGCGCAAGCTCGCGGCGGTGCGTACCATGTTCGCTTACTTCTTCAAGAAACGCCTCATCAATTCCAACCCCGCGGTGCTGGTGGATTTTCCTAAGAGGCACGCTAAAAACATCATACGGCTGGAGATAAACGAGATTGCCAAACTGCTGGACGAAGTGGAATCCGGCGAGCATTTGACGGATCGTCAGAAGAAATATCATAAATACACAAAATCCCGCGATCTGGCGATAATTTCGCTGTTGCTGGGCACGGGTACGCGCGTGTCCGAATGCGTGGGGATCGACAGAGGGCATATAGATTTTGATCTGAACGCGGTTAAGATCACGCGCAAGGGTGGAAGCGAGTCTATTTTGTATTTCGGATCGGAGATAGAGGAAGCGTTGAAGGGGTATCTCCCGCACCGGAACGAGATACAGGCGGCGGACGCCGAGGATAATGACGCTTTATTTTTATCAATGCAGAACAGGCGCATCAGCGTGCGTGCGGTTGAAAAGCTCGTAAAGAAGTACGCGCGGCTGGTCACAACGCTGAAAAAGATCTCGCCGCATAAGCTGCGCAGTACATACGGCACGCAACTGTACCGCGAAACAGGCGACATCTATCTTGTCGCCGACGTGCTGGGGCACGCGGATGTGAACACCACGCGGAAGCACTACACCGAAATGGATGAAAACCGCAGGAAGGACGCCGCTAAGTTCGTTAAGCTGCGCGAGCCGCCCGACCCTGACGGAACGCCAAAAAATCGCTGAACAACTTGTTCAGCGATTTTTGATTGGGCGTTACTTGCGTCGAGTTCTCTTCGTCTTTACCGTTTTTTGACTTAAATCCACCATCAGTACCAGAGCCGCGAGCCCGGCAAACGCGATCGCTAAGGTTTTTACACCTGTGCCGCTGTTATCCCCCGTTTTCGGATTTTCCTTAGGCGGCGGATTCGGCGGTCCTTCCGGGGGAGCATCCGGATCGATCGGTACCTCTTCAGGCACAGCCGGCGTAACCGTAACCGTTGGCGCCGGGGTTACTGACGGCGCGGGCGACGGTGTCGCCGAAGGTGAAGGCGTGTAGGTCGGCGACAGGGTCGGTGTTAACGTCTGGACGACGTTGCCACTCGGCGGCCCCGCCGGCGGCGCTTGCGGCCGGCTGGGAACTGACGGCGTCCGCGTGTTTGTCGGTGTTGGTGTCGCTGTGTTTATCGGTGTTGGTGTCGCTGTGTTTGTCGGTGTCGGCGTTGCCGTGTTTGTTGGATCTGGTGGAACCGGCGGATCTGGTGGAACCGGCGGATCCGGCGGATCTGGCGGATCTGGCGGATCTGGCGGAACCGGCGGATCTGGCGGATCTGGCGGAACCGGCGGCGTCGGTATCTCAACATCTTTTTCGTCGTCGTCCGTTACCTCCGAAGGCGGGTCGTCGGGTTCGCGCGTCGGGTCGTCATATGACGAACTGGCCCAAGCATGATTGATGTATGAATGACCCAAGGCGGCCTCACCGAATGTAATGGTGTAAGACATTGTCACCGTTTTGCCGGGTTCGAGGCTGATGCCGATTACGGTAATAACTCCGTCATCGTCCGGTCCCTCAAATTTCAGGGAAGCGTCGTCGGTCTCCACCGTTAAACCGCCCGCGGACAGAAACACCTCGGATGTATCCGGATTAATAACCATTATCCCGCCGCGCGAGGTATAGTCGTCGCCGATCTTTTCCCAGTATGGCGGCGTACCGGCGTTCTTGCCCACTCCGGCGTCCGCTGTGAATATATCGTCGTATATACGCATGTTGTCCATGGTTTCGGTGCCCTTGTTAGTAATCACTACCGTATAGGTAACCGGTTCGTCAATAATTACTCCGCCTTCACCCTCGCGATCCTTTACCAACTCCACAGCGAAAAGCTTCTCGCTGTACATGTTGGTGAATTCGGCGGCGTCAAGCTCTGTGGGCGCTTCATCCACGCCGTTTAGGGTCTCTTTCGACACTAGTTTGCCGGTTACGAACCGGAAGATATACTGAATGGCATCGTAGAACCACGTTTTTATCTTCGCCCACCCGTCCCCGGTTTCTTTAGTGTGTTCAGGATTTTCACCGGGAATCTGTTCGACGACTGTTATCTGGCCAGTAAAATTCATGGGCACGTCGATTGTGTCTTCTTTAGTGCCGTCGGCGTTGAATGTCAGGGAACCGCCGGACGTAAGGACGCCGTCGTCCGTTATTATGTCGAAATTGAATGTCTTTTCGCCTTCAAACTGAGCGCCATCCACTGACATAACGTTCTTCCTGAGTTTCAGAGCTGTTTGCGCGTATTGCGTGTCGTCATTGGTGCTGACTTCCGGAATGTCCGGTTTTTCGGGTTCGCCCGGCGTTGGATCTGGGGGTACAACAGCGGTCACTTTGTTTGTATAGTCTTCATGCGCGATCCAGTAATCGCCGAACGCTACTGTATATGTAACGATAACGGTATCGCCGGGCGCAAAGACTATCTCAGGAAGCGCAATGCCGCCGTTTTCGTCAGGAAGAACCCCCTCGAGCAATGCCGCCGTGCCGCTATGCGTATGAGTGACCGTAACTTCGCGCGTTTCCTCTAACAACGGATCGACAAACGCGCCGTCGTTTATTATGAGACCCTTTATGGTGTTTTCGCCGTTATTACTGACCACAACGGTGTAATCCAGTGAATCGGGCGTCTCGTTTCCGTTCGTTTCAACGTGGGTTTTCTCAATCTTCAGCTCGTAATATTCGTCTCTGTATACATTGTCGAACGTTACGCTTAGATCCTGGTCAGGTTCAGGCACGCCGTGATAATATGTGAAGGTCTGCGCATCGAACACGGGATCCCATTTTCGCGAATATGCCCAGGAAGTATCCCCTGATTCGCTGACGCCCGATAAAGCTATATCATCAGGCTGCCTCTCTATAACGGAGAATACTAAATCGCCGGTGAAGTTCGGGTTCTCTTCAATGAAGTCTGACAGGATACCTTCGATGGTCTCAGACATATCTCCGTCTTCCCATGGCAGGGTATACTCTTTATACCAAATCCGCTCGCCGCCCTCATCGTTTGCGGTAACCTCAAACGTGAAGGAAGCGTTTGACAGTTTACCCTCATCCGGCACTGTATCGTCCGAACCCTCACCTTCTAAATGCTCACGAACATTCTTTATTATAACTCCCGGAGGGACATATACATCGCCGAATTCTACAGTATCGTCGTCGTCCCCGGTCACATCGTCGCCGTCAATTTCCGGATCATTCTCCGCTGTTACCGTAACGGTATTCGTAACATGCTCACCGTTATATCTCGCGCCGTAAATCAGCCGGTAACGAACAGTGAATAAATCGCCCACATTTAAGGCTAAACCGTTGAACGTTATGTCGCCCGTTGATCGATCCACTGTAAATTCTATACCCGGAGGTTCAACCGTTATACCGTAGGTCTCGTCGATGCTTATGCTGTCATCGCTCTCGCTCAGCGCGATCGCGAGCTTATCGTCCATCAACCATAGGTTTGTGAGCGGTCGGTTGCCTGTGTTACTAACCGTAACTTTATACGGTATCGGCTGGCCGG
>JAISZF010000052.1 GCA_031269415.1 Clostridiales bacterium | reverse complement strand
CGGCAAAATCGCCTTCCCCGTTCACCAGCGTAACTGACAGCGATACGGCGGCGGCCGCCAGCAGCACCATTATCATAAAATCGTTAAATTGCCTGAAGAATTTAACCGCTATGCCCGTTTTACGCTTTTCCCGCAGAGTATTAGGCCCATAAGCCGTAAGCCTCTTTTCGGCTTCTTCCTCAGACAGGCCGCGCTCCGGGTCTGTTTCCATTTGTTTGAGTGTTTCCTCCGTGCTTTCGTTCCATCTCATAATCCGCACTTCCTTTCGGACAGATAATCTGTAATATTTATGAATCGCGGACATGTTTTATGACAATAAAAAAACGCCGCGCCGTTCGTTTAGCGTGACGTTTTCCGTGGTTGTTATTGAGTCGTCGTAGTGGGCTCCACATTGCGCGATTTCGAGCTTTCCGTCCTTTACTCTGTAAATGATACGGTTATAATCGTCGATTCTCCTGCTCCAATACCCGTTCCATTGGTACTTTAACGGTTCGGGTTTTCCGAGTCCGCTGAAAGGGTCGCGTTCAATATCTTTGATACTTTTGCGGGCAATGCACGGTAATGGGTGACTAACCTCCGACCTCCCACGTCAAAGTATTGCGGCCTGTCCGCAATCATGATAGAATGACATAAGAAATCTTTAATAGGAGGATGTCAATGAAGATCTACTCGTCCGATTCAATCAGAAATATAGCGATACTTGGGCACAGCGGTTCAGGAAAGACCACAATCGCGGAAGCGGCGCTTAACATAGCCCAGGTTACCAGCCGGATGGGCCGTGTTGACGACGGCAATACCGTCAGCGACTATGACGCCGAGGAAATACGCAGGAAGGTTTCGATAAGCGCGTCGGTTATCCCGATTGAATGGTTGGATAATAAGATTAATTTTATTGATACGCCCGGATATTTTGATTTTGTGGGAGAGGTTAAGCAGGCGCTGGCCGCCGCCGATTTGGCGCTTATCGTGATTTCCGCGAAGTCCGGCGTGGAAGTGGGCGCGGAAAAGGCGTGGGAATACGCCGAAGAGTTGGGTCTCCCCAAGATAATATTCGTCAACAGCATGGACGACGAAAACGCCGATTTCGACAAGGTGATCAAAAACCTGAAAGACGCTTTCGGCAAGAGCATCGCGCCGCTGCAGGTACCGTTCAAGGAAAACGGGAAATTCGCGGGTTTCGTAAACGCCGTCAAAAAGGAAGGCCGCAAATATGTAAACGGCCGCACCGAGCCTTGCGACGTCCCAGCGGGCATGGAGGACGAGGTAGACGACCTGAGTTCCATGATAGTGGAAGCTGTGGCCGAAACGAACGACGACCTGATGGAAAAATTCTTCATGGAAGAACCTTTTACTATAGAAGAGATTCAACAGGGCATACGCGACGGCATAACGCAGCGTTCGGTTACGCCGGTCTTCTGCGGCGCGGCCATAAACCAAATAGGCGTAAGGGTGCTGATGAACTCCGTGATTGACTTTGTTCCCCCGGCATCGGTTTTACGCCCGTCCGTTAACGCGACGGAACTCAAAACAGATAAGGAAACGGAAGTGGTCTGCTCGGAATCGGAACCCACGGCGGCTTTTGTGTTCAAGACCATCGCGGATCCCTATGTGGGCCGCTTGAGCCTGTTCCGCGTGTTCTCCGGCGTTATCAGGCGAGACAGCCTGATGTACAATCCGCGGACCGACACGACGGAAAAAGCGGGTCATATATATATCATGCGCGGTAAAGAGCAGATAGAGGTTGACGAGCTGCGCGCCGGCGACATTGGGGCGCTGGCGAAGCTTACGGCAACCTCCACGCAGGATACCCTCTGCGACAAATCGCGCCCCGTGGCCTTCACCCCGATTAAATTCCCCGTGGCTCTGCTGTCTATGGCGGTAATCCCCAAGGGCAAGGGCGACGAGGATAAGATCTCGCAGGCGATCTCAAAACTCCTGGAAGAGGACAAAACCCTGCGCTTCGAGATCAATAAGGAAACCAAGCAGTCCGTGGTGTACGCGCAGGGCGACAGCCAGTTGGACGTGCTGATTAACAAGCTGAAGAATAAATATAAGATAGACGTGGAATTGGTAACGCCTGTAATCCCCTATCGCGAGATGATCAAAACGAAGATACGCGTGCAGGGGAAATATAAAAAGCAATCCGGCGGCCATGGCCAATACGGCGACGTGCATATGGAGTTTGAGCCGTCCGGCGATCTGACCACTCCGTATGTATTCGAGGAAAAGATATTCGGCGGCTCGGTGCCGCGACAGTACTTCCCGGCGGTGGAAAAGGGCATACAGGATTGCGTTAAGGCCGGCCCGCTGGCGGCGTTCCCGGTAGTCGGCATAAAGGCGACGCTTGTCGACGGGTCCTATCATCCGGTTGATTCTTCGGAAATGGCCTTTAAAATGGCGGCCACCCTGGCTTTCAAGGACGGGTTTATGAAAGCGAAGCCCACGATTTTAGAGCCGATTGCCAAGGTAGACGTGTTGGTACCCGACAGTTACACCGGCGACATCATGGGAGACATGAATAAGCGCCGCGGGCGCATCTTGGGAATGGGCAAGGAAGGCAGCAAGCAGAAGATCTCCGCGGAAGCGCCTATGGCCGAGATATTCAAGTATTCGACCGACCTGCGCTCCATGACGCAGAGCCGCGGCGAATTCACTATGGTATTTGATCGGTATGAGGAAGCGCCGCACGAAGTGCAGTTGAAGGTGATAGAAGCCAGAAAGAAGGAGCTTGAGGCTTTAAGGGATAAGGAGTAAAAAGAATACCCCTCGCTTGAGCCGAGGGGTATTCTTTTACTCCACGTCGATCCTCTCCTGCAGCGAGCGCAAAAAAGCTGATATCCAACGGTTAATGGCGGGGTCTATGGTACTCTCGTTTTCAAACACGTCAAACTTGGTTTCAATCTCATGCATATCATAGAAGTACAGCATATCCACCAGCCTGAGTATGCTTAACAGGAACGAGCTTAATACGATCTCCGAGTCATAATTCCCGTCCAACTGGATCACGTCAAACAGGTCAGCGCGGTGTTTGATCTCCTCCATGACCGCCGGATGCAGGGTTTTATGATCCAGATTGCGCTTATAAACGATATGCAGCTCATCGTCCGCGCGACGCCGGGCCAGCAGCCGTTCAAGTATAACCTCGACGTTGCAGATGATATCAATAACCAGCACACGCCAGCGTTTTTCCTTGATAAACTTGATTAAATTTATGGCCTGCTGACGGTTTCTGGGGAACCCGTCCATAAGGCCGGGCTTGTTTTGCTGGGCGAACTCGGTGAACACGCGGCACGCGACATCATCGCCGACCAATATGCCCTGCTCTGTAAGCCGTTTTATTTCGGGATCGGTCTTCGCACGCTCGCGAAAGATATCCCCCATACTCACGGAGTTCAAATCCGGCAGCCAGTATTTACGTATATTTTTAACCAAGGTACCCTTGCCTGAACCGGATTCCCCCAGCAGCAAAATATAGTCCCACTTGCCGAAAATCAGTTCTTTTGCGGACATTGCTTTTCCCCCTTATAGTTTATTAAATAACGGCTGAAAAGCGCCGTTTACCGTCTTATAGATATTCAAGCGCGTTACCTGATAAATTGAGACACCTAAAGCGCCCGCCAGCAAGTCCGGCTTCAAGCCGCGCTGCCCGCCCGCGGACAGAACAGCCCGCAGCGTATCGCCGTCCGCTTCCAAAGAGATGATATCCGGACGTATATCAATATCCTTCACGCCGCCCTTTGTCTTTTTCGAGACGATGACCGACTCCCGGGCGGTTAACTCGCGTACCCTTTCCGTCAGCTCACCTTGCGCCAGCGCTTCATAGCGGGCGGCGGTTACCAAAGCCGCGGCGGTTTTTTCGTTCTCTTCCATAAAACGCGCGTTATGTATCGTCAGTCCCTTGGGCAGAACCGCGTTAAGCCTGTCCATAATATCAGCGGCGGTCAGTTCGGCTGCTCCGGCTAATTCCAACTCGGCGGCTTCGTTACGGCCTTCCATGCCCAGAGCCAATGGGACCGCGAACGTCAGTTTCTGATGCGGGTTAAACCCCGCGGAATACGCCACGGGCAGGCTCGCCCTGTTTACCGTGCGTTGAAACACCCTCAGCAAATCCAAATGCCCGATGAAACGGACCTTATCCGTCTTGGAGAATAATAACAATACCCTACTCACCGACGCAGCCCCTGTCCGTCTTTATAAACCCGCATCCTGCGCAGCCTTCCCGGCAATTCGGCGTAACTTCCGCCCGTTTTGCCTTCTCCGCTTCCCTTATCAGGAACTCCTTTGTCACGCCCGTATCGATATGATCCCAAGGGAGGATTTCATCATAGCGCCGCTGCCTGGCCGTGTAGAAATCCAGATTGAGCCCGGCGTTTTTCATCGCCTGTGTCCAGAGATCGTATTTAAAGAATTCCGACCAGCCCTCGAATCTCGCGCCGTTCCGCCAGACATCCAGCAAAACCCGCCCCAGCCTCCGATCGCCGCGCGCTAGCAGGGCTTCTATTATAGACTGCCCCGCGTCATGATAATTGAACCTGATCTGTTTCTTGGTTAGCGTTTTTTTAATAAGGCGCTGTTTCTCCATAAAGCCGTACACATCCTGCGCCGCCCACTGAAAAGGCGTGAACGGTTTCGGCACAAAGCAGGAAGCGCTCAGATTTACGCTTAACGGCTGGCCGCGCCTGTCTTTGGGGACAGAATAGTAAGTTTCGACGACGCGCTCGGCTAACCGCGGTATGGCGGCGACATCCTCTACAGTTTCCGTCGGCAGCCCGATCATGAAATACAGCTTAATCTTGCTCCATCCGCTTTCAAAAGCCATCCTCGCGCCGTCCAGGATATCCGTTTCGGTTATCCCCTTGTTTATAACGTCGCGCAGACGCTGACTGCCCGCTTCCGGCGCGAACGTAAGACTGCTGCGCCGGACCTCTCCGGCTTTGCTCATCATTTCGAGCGAGAGCCTGTCTATACGCAGCGACGGCAGCGAAACATTGACGTGCCGGGGGGTTAACCGCTCGGTCAGCGCGTTTATCAGATCCCCGCAGCCCGAGTAATCGCTGGCGCTTAAGGAGAGCATGGAAATCTCCTCATGCCCGGACGACGACAGAATCCGTTCGGCCTGCTCCGTTATCCTTTCAACGCCGCGTTCCCGCGCGGGCCGGTAGATATAGCCCGCCTGGCAGAAACGGCAGCCGCGGACGCAGCCGCGAAACACCTCCACAACTGCCCTGTCCTGTACTATCTCTATCAGCGGAGTCAATATCCTGTCGGGGAAATACGACGAGTTAAAGTCCTTTACATAATTCTTTTTAATTCGCGCGGGTATATCGTCCGCGATAGGCGCGAACGACTCAATTAAACCCTCGCCGTTATATGCCGCCGTGTACAGCGAAGGCACATATACGCCGGGCGCGCGCGCGATTTCGCGTAAAAACGCCCGACGGCCTCCCCCGCCCGCCTTATGGGCGGCGTAAATGTCGAGTATACCGTTCAGCCCGGCCTCCCCTTCGCCGATATAGAAAAAATCGATGAAATCCGCCAGCGGTTCCGGGTTAACGGCGCACGGGCCGCCCGCGCAGACAATAGGGCAGTCTTCCCCCCGCTCCGCGGCGAGAAGCGGGATTCCGGCCAGATCGAGCATATTTAGCGCGTTGGTGTAACTCAGCTCGTATTGCAGGGTAAAACCCATAAAATCAAAGACTTTAACCGGATCGCCCGTTTCAAGGGCAAATAACGGTACCCCCGCCGCCCGAAGCTCCGCTTCCATGTCGGGCCACGGGGCGTATGCGCGTTCGCAATAGGTATCCTCACGTTCGTTGAGATAAAAATAGAGTATCTGCGCTCCCAAATGGCTCATGCCTACCTCATAGACATCGGGAAAACAGAATGCGAAGCGTATATTAACCCTTGAAACGTCTTTCTCCGCCATGTTTATTTCATTGCCGATGTACCTCCCGGGCTTCTCAACGCGAAGGAGTATGTCGTCAGATAGAACCATAGTCAGCACCTTTACGTATTCTTGTTTGCTTGTTTGTTTGTTTCTTTGTTTCAATCCAGGTCCGGGTGTAATCCCAGACGACAGCTCGCCAGTCACAAGACGTATTATATCAAATGTACTCGCGTTTGGAAAGACCTGTATACATAATCGATTCGCAAAAAATAGTGCTTGACCGTATAGATTCGCGATAATGCTCTACATTTGACAATGTTATCCAAGAGTTATATAATGTTTCGTATCTCTTATATCCAGATTTTTAGGCCATTCCCATGTCGAAACCACAAAAGTTTACGCAAAACCATCTTTAGACATGATGAAGGACGCCG
>JAISZF010000030.1 GCA_031269415.1 Clostridiales bacterium | reverse complement strand
GTCTTTTTGACTAAACCGCGCTTCTCAAGTTTTTCCAGATCTCTTCGAATCGTTTCCTCGGTAACGCAGTATTCCTTGCTCAATTCCGCTACCAAGGCTGTTTGATTGATCTGGAGATTAGCCAGTATCTTGTTTTGACGCTCGATGGCTAACAACTTGTTTTCCTCCCTCGTGACTTATTTTGCCGATTTGCTTCTCTATTATCCATTATTTCCCTAAATTTGTCAAATGTTCTACGAGATTTTTTGCAATCGGCAAAACACGCGAACTTCCACCTATATTCTCAATGACGATAGATACTACATATTGCGGATTTTCGGCGGGAAAAAACGCTGTGTACCAGCCGTGATCATCGCCGTTCGGGTTCTGCGCGGAGCCTGTTTTCGCGGCTATTTCAACATTTGAAACCGACACGCGGGCGCCTGTGCCATACTCGGTCACGTCTGTCATCATTCGTGTGAGTGTCGACGCGACATCCGGACTAAAGGCTTGTTTTGCCATATAAGGGATTGTTTTGCGAACGGACTTGCCGTCATATGACACGATACGATCTAAGATATATGGCGACATAATAATTCCGTTATTCGCGACGGCGGCGGTTATTAAGGCCATCTGTAAAGGAGAGGCCATTATCCTGCCTTGGCCTATAGCCGTATCGACAATCTCGGCGCTGTCGGACGCCGCGTCCAGCGGAAAGCCGCTTACGCTGTATTCCAGCGGGAAGGGCAGTGTTTCATTGAAGAAAAACCGCTCGGATAAAGATCGCAGGTTATCCGCGCCAATCTGTAAACCTATGGTTGAAAAATACGTGTTACATGAAAGCGCGAACGCCTCGTCAAGTTTTACATCACCGTGAGCGGTCGAATTATAACACCTGACAGATTTCCCGCCGATAATAGCCTCACCCTCGCAGTGATACTCGAAATCGGCATAATCCGGCATAAATTCTATCGCCGCGGCCGCCGTGACAATTTTGAAAACAGAGCCCGGGGGGTATTGGCCCTGCGCGGCTCTGTTTATGAGCGGGCTGTCGGAATCCGCAGACAAGCGGCTGAAATCCTCGGTCAGCGTATTGGGATCAAAGCCGGGCGCGGAGTTCATGGCCAGTATCTTGCCTGTCGTGGGCTCCAGTATGATCACCCCAGACCTATAGTCCTTTATGAGATCGTGGATGTACGCCTGCAATTCCGCGTCAATAGTCAGGACGGCGCTGCCGCCCATAATTATATCGCCCGCGAAGAGATTCCTAAATTGCTGATAGAGTTCATTGCCGACCGTTTGCAGCTCAAAGTTGTATTTGGCTTCAACCCCGTAAAAGCCGGCGACGCCCGCGTTACAATAGCCAACCGCGTGCGCGGCGGAAACGCCCGATTCATATACGCGTCTGCCGTCCCCGGCGGTGTACGCCAGCTTCTTTCCGCCGGAGTCAATGATATCGCCGCGCGTGACGGAAGGATTCCGCAGTTTTAGTCTGGGATTATACGGACTGGTGATGATCCCCTTGCTGTCGAACACAATGAATTTTATCAGATAAATCGCCAACGCGGCGAATAGCGCGAAATACAGCCAAAAGACCCTTCTGATATTCTTTCTGATCTCTTCCATGTCACAGCCCTAGGGCGGTTCGCGCCAATTTATCGGCGGCGTCATTGTATGTGTCGCCGGAATGCCCTTTTACCTTGCGAAAGGTGACGCTCAGGCGATCGCTCAAGGAGTCGTAGAATGCCTTATAGGCCTTGGTTCCCGGTTTATTGGCCTTCCATTCCCCTGTGCACCAGCGAGCCACGCCCTCGTAATCATGGATTATCTCGAGGCGTTTTATGCCGTTTTCAACGCAATAGCGCATGGCCTTCTCGGCGCCCTTGATTTCCCCCGCGACATTGCGCATATCCGATAAACCCGGGTCGGAGAATTTTTCCGACATCCTCAGTTCTGTGTTTTTATAGAACAGCACAACGCCGCAGGCGAATTCCTTTGTGGCGTGCAGATAGCTGCCGTCCACATAGGCGGCCGCGGTATCCGCCGAGGGCGCCGCGGATACCGCGGAGTCCCCCGCCATAAATTCCCGCGCCTCGCGCTCGGTGTCAAAGCCCTTGTAAACAGCGCCGGAAAACCCCATTATCTGGCGTTTGCACTCATCCCATGACGTATAGACGCCTATATTACGTCCGTTTCTTACAGCGTAAAATTTCTTTGCCAATGACGTTCAGCCCCACAAATCCTTAAACATTTTTCTGACGCGCTCGCGGCGCGCTTCCGTTTCCACACGATCAATTGTAATTCCGTTCTCCTCAAATACCAGCACATCGCCTTCCGCGACGCCCTCGGGCAGGGATTCGATAGGGTATTCCCTCAATTTCCGCGTTTCCATGTCCTCACAGACAGCGTAACCGCCTTCAAAGCGATCGACAATCATTTTCACTTAACCACTTCTCAGCTTATTTTTCAGTAGTAACGGTGATGTTTTCACCATCGGAACTCATTGTTATTGTGCCCATTGTATCCGTTCTGTAAACGGTTATATTCTTTTCGGTCAATTTTGCGGAGGTTTCCGTGTGGGGATGCCCGTATGTATTGCCCTGACCGCAGCTTATGACCGCCATGGTTGGGTTAACCGCCTCTAAAAATTCGTCGGAGGTGCTGGACACAGAACCGTGGTGGCCTACCTTAAGGACGTCGGCGGACACGTCGAACCCTTTGTCCAGTATCTCCTTCTCCGACAGGGCTTCGGCGTCGCCGGTAAATAGGAACGAGGTTTCTCCCCACAGCAGCCGCGCGACTATTGAGTAATCGTTGACATCCTTGTAATCGCCGCTGTTCGGGGCCAGAATCTCAAGCGCTATATTGCCCGCCGAGACGCTCTCGCCGGGGACGGGGCGCTGAATGCGCAGACCCTTGCGTGAAATGGATTCAAGCATTTTTTCGAACGCCACCGTAGTGGCCATCGCGTCGGGCATCATTATGTTCTTAATGTCATATGTGTCTATAACGACATTCATCGAACCCATATGATCCGCGTGAGGGTGTGTGGCGATTACATAATCCAGCGCCGTGACATTAAGCTCCGTCAGTTTGACGATGAGGTCCTCGCGC
>JAISZF010000158.1 GCA_031269415.1 Clostridiales bacterium | reverse complement strand
CTCGCCCTCTATAGCGGGCAGGCCTCCAATGGTCAGAAGCAGAAAATTCTCTGTCGCGTATAGATTTTTACTGATAAAATCGGATTGAAAGCGGTAAACTGTATCATCTGACCAATAATCTGTGGTTAAAATATACAGATCCACTTTATGCCTATCCGCTTTTTCCCGCAACTGTACCCAAAGGTCTTCTTCCTCACCGGCAGTGAACAAATCGGAGTTGTCAAATATTAATTTTGACGGATCCGCGGCCGGAATTTCCATATGCTCCAATATCCATACTTCTTCCTGCTCATACAAAAAATAATCGCAGGCCGAATAAACGGAATATTCCAGTTTATCTGTCACGCCGCTGTTTGTCAGATATAAATCATAGTTTTCCACTATAAACGTTCCAAACGGCGAAGCCCCGGCCGTTTGGGTTTGCGGTGAGATCACCAGCAGGTACGCTCCGGCGTACTCCGCCGCTTCGCTGAAGTTCCGCTTGTAAAATGAGCCGGCGAATCTCTCCAAATAATCTACAGTACTATACTCTTCACCAACAGGCTCTTCTATAATAGCGATGATAAAATCCGCGCCGCGTTTTTCTGAGATTTGTTTTATCCGATCCGCCAGTTCATTGTATTGCTCATCCGACAAAACGCCCGCGAAATCATACAACCTTTCCGACGGATCCACTGTCGGCGTATCGGTATAATACAGTTCGTATTTGCTGTCAACAAGGGGATAAGAATCCTCAAGGAAAATCCGCGCCGCCGCCGCGTAGTCACCGTTTGTTAATTCGGGCGTTAACCTCTCTCGTATGACGGACCATTCGCTGTCGGACGCCATCTGCCGCAGCTCGCCATATCCGTCAATGGCTACCTGCCTTATGGACATGTCTATGGTCAGCATAGCGCAGTTGGAAACGCCGCCCTTGCCCATGATATTGGTTTCGTAAAATTCCCTTGAAAATCCCTCCAGCCCTTCGATTGTGTTGCCGTTTGCCGTCAGTATAACAAAGTGTGTTCGCGAGTCCGCCGAGCGTTCGCTAAGGGCAGCGTTTAGTTCTATTTCTTCCGCGTCGCTGAAGATATCCGCGTTGTCGTATATCCTCCGCTCCGGCTCAAGCGGCGCCGCGTGAAAATTCAAGGCATAGACAGGAGAAATAAACATCGGGAAAGCGCAGACAGCCAACAGGCAATGCCGCGCCGCGAGCCGGATTATCTGATCCATACGTACACCTCCATTACCAGAAACATAATGGCAAAAATAATCGCGGCCATTTTAAGAAACAGCAATCCCGCGTACTTTGAGTCTACAGGCAGCTTTCCGGCGAATTTTCCTGTTTGGCCGTTTATCGCGTAGATATATGTGACGCCGTTAAACACCCTCGTCAGCGTCCAAACAGGAAACATCACATACTCCGACTCCGCTTTGTCGATCGAAACGTTCCCGGATTCGAGCGTTACGGAGCCATAGCCGGTTACGGTGGATAAAAGGGCGTTTTGGGCAGGGGAACTCAAACGCGAGTACAGAGTTTCCTTTAAGGCTTCGGGCTTTGTGGTGGCCGATTCAGCGAAATGGCCAGAAAGATATTTTTGCGAGAATCCCGTTATGGCGGACATGTCAAACGGTTCGACAGCCCGCATAAAGGAATCGTCAATTTTTTCGGAAACGTCGACAGGCACGCCTGTAAAATCCATAGCGCCCGCGCGGCGCGCCTCGTATGTATCGGTCTTTGTATAGCGGTAATCGCTGTCGCTCCAGGTTGAAACATTTTGACACCGCGCTGTGACGCTGGCCGAACAGGCGCTGTCGTACAAATAGAACGGTATGTACACGCTTTGGAAGTCACCGAGTTTCGCGGCTGTTTTAAAAGATTTCGGCAGCAGCGGCTTGCCTTTGCATTTTGCCAAAAAAATGTTTATGGCTTCCTCTTTGGTTAGTTTAAACGGAATCAACCTGCTGGGAAGACTTTCGGCGGAAAGAAGCTTTTCCGTAACCGTGACGGGATTGCCGCAGTAAGCGCAGAACGCCGCTGAAAGGGAATCGCCGCTCATTACCTCCGCGCCGCAGGCCGGGCAGTTGTACGCCTGAACACTGGCTTCTTCTTCCTTTGTATGAGACACGCGGATGATCTCCGGATCGCCCGACCGCTCCGAATTTTCTTTCACGGTGTTCCAAAGGCTTCCCCGATCGTCGTCGGGGAAAGCCTTATTCATTTGTTCCAGAGTAAACTTGGAACCGCAGTGATCACACACGAATTTTTGCCCGGAGATATCGAAACGTACGCCTCCGCCGCAGTTGATACAGGAATAAACCGTTACAGACATACGGATGCCTCCTTTTGACGCTGTTTTTTAATTTTTTTGATAAGACAGCGGCGGATCCATCTGATCCATCTCAAGCGGTTCGAACAAACAATTACTGTCCAACCGCACAAGTCTGTCAAGTTGCGGCGAGTAACTGTAGAAGCATTTCCAAGGCTCCGCGGCGCTGTTTGCCACGTCAATTTCAAGCAAAAACTCCGCGTAATGTCTCAACTGGGCGCCTCGCAGAAGAAAACCGGCTATTTTCACTTCATCTATGGATTGCGTGGAAACTTCTGGTTCAAAGAGACGCTTCACTTCATCTATTAGAGTGTCTGTGTCCATATTTTCCAGTTTAAGCGCATCGTCTATCGTGAGCCATTTGCCTGCCTCTTTGTCGTAATTAATACTGAACAGATCGCCGTCCGTACCATAGGTAGGGTATTCAACGGACGTCACCACAACTTGTAAGTATTGGGAATCCGCGGAAAACGGGTAAGACTTGATTTCCATCCAATACACGTCGTCGGCGCTGCTCATAAATTCCTCATATTGCTGTTGTATGCCCTGGTTAAGCGAACGGTTGATAGCGTCAATCTCCGAATTCCGTTCCTCCGCGTATTCGATATAGGGAATCTCGGCAATGTTATCGCCTGCGTATTCCTGTGTAATGAAACCAATCCGCGGCTCAATCAAGTCGCCTCCGCCCGAATTGATATTCACCGTTCTGGTTTGGGCGTCCCATTCCACCTCAAAGCCAAGGGTTTCGGCAATAAAACGCAAAGGAACAAGGGTTCTGCCGTTCACGATCACGGGCGGCGCGTCAAGCGTTATCAATTCTGTGGTGGAAGCCTGTGTCACAAGAGGGTTGTTAATTTCCAAATAAAGCGGAGCGTCGTCGGGCGGCAGATATATGGTTACGAGTTTTGCGCTGTCGTCCCATTCAAACCGGCAGTCAAAGGCTTCACCGATGGCCCGTAATGGAACCATCGTTCTGTCTTGGATTATCATTGGCGGCACATCCGTGTTAAGTTCAGCGCCGTCAACTATGATTGTGATGTTGTCAGCCGCTGACGCGGCGACGCTCGCGGACAGCGTAAACGCGGCTGTCACCAGCAAGGCGAAAGATTTCTGAAAAATACTTTTCTTCATAAATAGAGCCTCCTCAATTTTTTAAAAAGCAATGATTTCGAATACGCATCACTATTTTATCACCGATTATATCTGGTGAACAGTGTCCAAAAGTCACTTTTGGCGAAAGGCCGCTGAACTTATAAATGATTTGCTTAAACGTTTGTCTAATGTTACAATGCAAATAGTGATACTAACTTTAGAAGGAGAGATCATCATGACCGAAATGATACTTAATACAATGACGTTACCAAAACCATTGCTTCGGTTTATCCATACCGAAAAAGTCAAAGCGCGTGAAGCGGATGGACAAATTCTACTTACACCGATTAGGGAAACGGATATCGATTGCCCGCTGCTCGGAATGTTTGCGGACGGAAAAATCTCATCGTATAAATTCAGCGCGGACAAGCAAGTCGAAAAAGAGTTTGAACTATGAGCGCGGTATATGTACTGGACGCTTGCGCCATGCTCGCCGTCTTATCTAAAGAACCAGGCTCTGACAAGGTAACTCAAATTTATAAAAAGGCTGCTTCCGGAGAAGTTGAGCTTATTATGAATTTCTGATGGTACTCTGCTGACATCAGACCATCACGAATTTGATGTGCTTACAGGCAAAGAAAACATTAGCTTTCTTTGGATACGGTAGTTAAATGCGCGCTGTCACTGCTAGAATTTCCCGATTGCCACTCAAAGCCGCTTTTCGAAGCGGCTTATTTTTCATATGAAGGAAAGAGTCTATGAAACAATTGATTATCCGCGTGACAAAACGCGTGTTTGACAATCAGCTTGATTTTAAAGGCAAGCTGTTTATGGTGCTGGGTGTTTCAGGTACGATCATCAGTTTTGTGGTGGGCTTTTATACGCTGCTGACCAGCAACGGCGACTTACGCTCCACCATAAGTACTTTTTCAGCGGGAGTCATCGCGCCCATTATAATGATTTATGTAAACCGCTCCAAGCGCTATACACTGGGCTATCTTATCACCATAGCGATTGTGTTCATAATCCTCTTCCCGATCATTTTTTTGACCGGCGGGGGTTACACCGGAGGTATGCCAAGTTTTTTTACCTTTGCCGTGCTGTTTACCGTTTTTATGCTGGACGGCTATTTGGCTTTCTTTGTGTCTATGGCCGAATTGTCCCTCTATACGGCTTTATGCGTCTATGCTTACAATAATCCTGAAATCGTCATTCCTCTGGAAAATGAGTTCGCTGTAGTAGTTGATATAATCGCTGGTTTCTTGACAACCAGCCTGTCGCTTGGCCTGACGATGTTCCTGTATATCAGGACGTACAACGCGCAGCAGAGGCTGTTGGAGACAGCCAGACAGGAGGCT
>JAISZF010000155.1 GCA_031269415.1 Clostridiales bacterium | reverse complement strand
CAGAACGCATACAACACATGATGAAAACAGGTTATATGTAATAGGTATGAGCAGGAGGTCCCGTCTGTTATTGGTATGCCACTGCATAAGATCAAAAGATACCGTTAGGATAATTTCAGCAAGGCGAGCTGGGCCTGACTGGGTACTTATATATGTGGATGGAGGCGAATTATGATAAACACGCAATTAAAACATCAGACAAAATTCATTACCCGCGAAGAGATCTCATCGGGCGGTGACGCAAAAAAGTTCTCAATAACAATTTATTATGATTTATCCAATGAAACAGAGGACGACGAATTAAGGGAAGTCATCGAGTGCGACATTGATGTAATCAGAGAATTGCTTTATAAGAAATTTAAGGAGATACCGCGCGGCGAGCAATATAATAATAAAATGGATAGGATTGTTGAGCTTATAGAAAATTGCTAAGTAATTACTTATGTATAAGCCGCTCTCAATAATCCTATCGGGAGCGGTTTCGAAGAAGGAGAAAATTTGTTTTTTCCTACAGAACAGCGATATAGAGGTAAATAGTGACATCAGGAGGTAGAGATGAAAGAAACGTCAGAAGAAGAGATCATGAATCTTACTATAGATGATTTTCGTGATCTGACAGTAACTAACCCTATAATCCCGCCGCCTCATTCCCCGCCGCCACAATAATATTTGTCTTCCATTTCCGCGCCATCTCATCCACATACGTTTCGAACAGCGATTTCCCGTCGTGCGAGCCGTTGTTGGTGCCGTAGCTGATATTGATCGATATCGGCATATTCAACGACATAGCCTTTTCTATACAGTATTTAACAGCGCGCATCAATTCTGTATCTCGCACAAAGGATCGTTCGCCCGTTCGCCCCAAGCGCACGGCAATGATCGACGCCTCCGGCGCGGCGCCCATATTCGTGCCTCTGCTTGCTCGGCCATTCCCGGCGGCGACGCCCGCCACCGTGGTTCCGTGCCCGATGGTGTCTAACTCCGGTATTACGGAAAACGGCTGAATTTCTTTCAGCGCGGCGTTCAGCGCGTCATTGCCATACTCCACGCCGTGGTTAAACCCATTCGGCGCTTCCCCGCCACTAGCGGCGGACTGATCCCAAATATACAATATACGGCTTGTGCCGTCCGCATTTCGGAAATCCGGATGGGTATAATCTATACCGGAATCTATAACGGCGACGATTACGCCGCTGCCCGTCAAATTGAAGCTTAACTCACTCTGCACAACGGAGATGCAGGAACGCCCGACAGCGTTCTGTAACGTGAACGAGAGGTTTTTCGGCATCTCAATATATTCAATCTCACTGTACCTGTTCAAAGCGTGGATCCCGCCTTCGTCCAACGTAATAATAGCCAGCGACTCCGTCAAGATCTCCGCCCGCGCACCCAGATCGGCTGTTAAACGGGACAGATCGCCGCTGTACTTAACGATAACCTCCCATGTGCCGTCGGCTTCGTTAAAACCCGCACGCAGTTCAGTGCCGTCATAAAGCGCGTCATCCGTGTAAGACAAGCTCATACGCGTTCCCGCCTTTGCAAGTGTATACTTTATGTTATTCCTGTGTGACTAAGCAGTGAATTGTCCTGTCACCAAACGCCGTAAAAAAAATATACTGGTTAGAGAAAGAATGAATTGTAAAAGCAAGTACGGCCGGAGGGGTGAAAGGGTTGGGTACAGGCTACTTAGCTGTCAGTATCTATACCGCGGATAAAGCTTTGCCTGTTAACAACGCGCTGGTTTTGGTGTCATATCCAAACGGTGAATTGCTATATAGCTTGAATACGGATGAAAGCGGCCAAACAGAAACAGTTGCGATAGAAGCGCCCGATAAATCGCGTACACTCGATCCGAATGATTCAGGTCCGCATTACACTAAGGTCGACGTCAATATAACCGCTCCGGGTTTTGAGCGGACCATCATCCGTTGCGTTCACATCTGCGATACGTCCACATCGCTGCTGCCCGTAAAGCTCATTCCACTCTCTATTGAGCGCAGCAGCTCGATTATCAATGAAATAAGTATTCCGGAAAGCTCCGTCGAATCAAATAAAGAGCGGACGCAGGAAGGCCCGGCGGACTACGTTAACCCGCAAAAACTCGTAACCATTCCCCGCCATATTTCGGTTCATCTGGGCGCCCCGGCGTCAAAGGCGCAAAATGTCCGTGTGCCATTCGTGGACTATATTAAGAACGTGGTTTCCAACGAGATATATGACACATGGCCGGAGGCGGCTATAGAAGCCAATATTCTGTGCGCAATCACCTTTGTGCTTAATCGGGTTTACAGCGTATGGTATCCCGAGAAGGGATACGGATTTGATATTACCAATAACATTCAGTATGACCAGTGCTATGTGTATAATGGATTTGTTGGTGGGAATATCGCCAGAATTACGGACAATATATTTAATTGTTATATCCGCTTGCAAGGGCATACAGAACCGTATTTTACCTCATACTGCAAGAACGCGGACGCGGATTGCCGCGGGCTGTCGCAGTGGGGGACTGTCCCTTTGGCTCAAAGCGGAATGGACGCCCTTCAAATTCTGCGCAATTTTTACCCGCCGGATATTGAAATTGCGGAAACCTTTAATTTTGCCGGTATTTCCGTTCCGTATCCGGGATACGAGTTGAGAGAGGGGTATAACAATGACGTTGTAGGCACTATCAAATCATGGCTGAGCCGTATAAGCGTCAACTATCCCAACATACCACCGATCTCAAGCCTGGACAATAACGTATTCGATCCGGAAACGAGGGAAGCCTTAAAAGAATTTCAGCGGACGTTTGATTTGGACGCGAGCGGAGTGGTGGATAAAGCCACTTGGTATAGGCTTGCTCAGATTAACGGCGTTGTAAAAAAATTGAGCGATCTGAACGACGAGAGCGAAACTGTCCCAATTGACTCTTCTCCGCCCGCCTACGCCCTCCGCGAAGGCTCACGCGGCCTAGATGTGGCACGGCTTCAATTTCTGCTGAACTATTTCTCTCAATTTTATTCCAGTGTTCCGCAGGTCATTGAAAACGCTGTCTTTGATGATCGCACCAAGACATCTGTTCTCGCGTTTCAAAAGCTGGTGGGCACGACGGCGGACGGTGTTATCGGACCGGTAACTTGGCAGATTATGTATAATATCTATAAAGGTATCAAAGAGAATGTGGAGGCGCCTCAGGTTATGTCTACAGAATTAAGTATGCGGTACCCCTATCCGGGATTCCCCCTCAGAAGCGACAGCGGTGGGTCGGCTGTCATGGTCCTTCAGATGATGCTGAATCACTTGTCCGATTATTACCCGCAGATTCCCAAAGTGGCGGAGGACGGATATTTCGGCAGTTTTACGCAGTCGGCCGTGTACACGTTCCAGAACATTTTTGGCTTGAACGCGGACGGAATTGTCGGCCAGGAGACATGGAACGAACTGGTTGTTCAGTTGGATAAGGTGGGCGGAATGCATCCCAGGCCGCGGTATCCGGGGTATATGCTGCGCAGATCCACAGCGGGGGAACCCGTGCGGCTTATACAGAGCTATTTATCGGCCCTGTCTTTGACTAATCCGTCAATACCAAAACTTAGCGCGGACGGGATTTATGGTGAAGACACGGAAAACGCCGTCAAAGCCTTTCAGAAAGACTTCGGACTGACCGTGGACGGCATTATAGGACAGGGAACATGGAACAGTATAGTTGACGCGTATTTCAGGGGAGAAGAGGGACAACAGGAGGATACCCAGCCGATTTATTACAGCGACGCCTTGGGTTCATATGTTTTTACCTCGAGCGGTTTACCGAATGTGGATGAAAATAATCAAGCAGACTTATATGGAAGTTGGCTGCAGCCTATGTATGATGAGAATTCGACAGTGAACGGCACGCCCGCTCAGACATGGCAGGACGCGGACATATACGGCCAGGCGGATGATTTGTTCGCCTATCAGAGGCCGTATGAGCCGGGGACGGGTACCGTTGAAGATGCCGGACAGGCGCAAACGAGTACAGTCATGCCCGCCGGGCAGGCACAGACGGGTACAGCCGTACCCTCCGGGCAGGCACAGACAAGTATAGTCGTATCTTCCGGACAGCCGCAGTCGGGTACAGCCGCTGCTTCAGGGCAGCCTCGGACGGCTGTGAGTCAACAGACTCAGGCTGCCCAAATTCAATCGGTACCGACTCAAACCGTTCAGGCCGGAACAAATCAAACCGCGCAGGAGCAAACCAGTCAGCCCGCCTGGAGCGCGACAGCATATCCTGCCGCGCAGACCGCGGTTTACGGCCCCGCGTATCCGGTGGTAGTCGATCAGCCGGTTGTCCAAACCGACATGTATACGCAGCCTGTCAACACGGGTTCAACCGGATGTGTGGCATGCGGGCAGGCGGTACCGGCGGCGGTTCCGGAGTATGCGGGTGCTGTAGCGGTGAATTCGGGTAAGCCGATAGCGGATACTATCTTTAATTTGTTTTTGCTGCGTCTGCTTTACATGAGATGCCGCTGCTGGTATTAGTTCAATCCACATCCGGGTGTGATCCCAGATGACAGCGTGCCACGCGCCGTGAGTTATTATATCAAACACGCCGCGTTTGGAAAGAGCCAACAATATAAAGGGTTTGGCAAATTAATGTGGTGAAAATATGTGCGATAAAGAGTGCGAAGGGCAGGTCTTGCCCTTCGTATTTTGGCTCTTTCAAAATCCGAGTGCATAAATTTGACAAGGGTAAAGTGGTCTTTCAAAAACTGGGTGCAAAATGTTTTTTCATCTTTTTTCATTTTCGACAGCGGGCTCATATGCCGTTAAATCAATGCTTGCCGGATAGACAGATGTAAATAATTAGAAAATAATATCCATTTATTATACCAAAACCACGATTTCACACATAGAATTTGAAAGAGTCATTTTTTTTAATGTTACGCTGAAATTCTTTATTACAGGTCTTGCCTTACTGTCCCAAGCAACGGTCAAATAGCGTTCCAACCGCCGCAGATTGAAATCGGCGTTCAGCGACATACAGATAAACACCGTATCGATGTTCGCCGCTATAACTTGAACTTCTTTGCCTGTTCCCGCCGACTGACGCACAAAAACACTACTTCTGGTCAGGATGTGATGAATGACCGCGTTGCCGTCCGTTTCAGCGTCTTGAATCATCACCCAATCACCGACAGCGGGGCAGTCCGGTATGCTATCGGCAGAGTGGCGCAGTTTTCCGGAAACAACCGCCGTGCGTTCGCCCTGTTCACACACGATTTTAATCAGTGCCGACGAGTAAATACGAAGGGCATGACTCGCCCTTCGCTATATTTATCGATCATATATTCTTCACATTGTTTTGCCGCACCCCAATATAAAGAGCCAACAGTATAAGACCCCTGAAAAATCAGGGGTATTTTTTGATCTACATACTTCTCAGGCTTATAAACGAATTATAGAGATTCAGTCTGCCGTAACCCCACTGATTGTTGGGGTATTCCATCCAACTGTCACGATCGCAGCCCTGAATCAATATGGATCGGGCGTGATACGTATTCATGCTCACCGCGTTATTCGATACCAGCCCCCACTCCAACAGCAGCGCGCACACGCCCGCGGTAATAGCGGCGGCCGCGCTTGTGCCGGATAAAAGGCCGTAGTCGTCGGGGAAGATACCGCCGACGTCCACACCGGGCGCGGCAAAGTCCGGACTTGTGGCCGGCAGCCGGGTCGGCCCCCATGACGAGAATTCGTACAGGCTGTTGTTTTTGGCGTTGTAAGCGCTGCAGGCGATTGTTCCCACCGCCGTTGCCGGTACGGTAACCGTATATTCCGGATCCGGGGTCAGGAAATCCACGCCTGGGCTGCCGATCCCCGTCATTGGCAGCCACATATGGAAGGCGCCGTCAAGGATAATTTCCCCGTAAAGCTGCAATCTCCAGACGCCGGGCGTCGGATCGCTGATCCTCACGATAGTCAGTTGCGCGCTGTTACCGCTGAAAGGAAAGTTGTACGTAACGCTTACCCTCGCGTTTTCCATTATGAGGCGGGTGGTGGTGGTTTCACCCGACCGCGCGGGTACGCGGGAGATGATCTCACCGGTAGGCGATACCAGCGATACGGATATCCGATCCGTAAGATTATTCCATATGGACAGATATACCGACTCAGTATTTTCGGAAGAACGGAATTCCACTGTGGAAGTCGCCCCTGTAGCTTCAACCCTGCCCATGGCGTGGTGATTTGCCGCGGATTCGTTGCCCGCAGCGCAGCAGATCGTAACACCGCTTAGATAGGAAACGCCCGAAACATAGTCCTCGACTACGCTGAAACCGTCATGACTGCAAAGATTGGTGCCCATGCCGATGCAAATGGCGACAGGCATATTGAGTTCGAACGCTCTGGTAATGATATAGTCAATACCCTGCATTAAATCGACGGATTCATATACATTTTGAAACTGGGAAGGCACTAAATAATAATCCCTGTAATACTGGGATATCTCTTTTAGCTTCACAACAATTAGATCGGCGTCCGGAGCGGCGCCCGTATATATGCCCGGTTCGTGGCTGCCCGCCAGAGAAGCCAGAAAAGTCCCATGCCCGACTGTATCCCTATGCTGTATGGTATCGTAAGGATCCTCGGAGGTCAGTGCTTTGTTTATATCGCTCGAGGTAAACTCAGTCCCGTAGTTATAACTGAACGGGGGATTGCCGCTGACTGTCTGATCCCAGATATATCTGATTTTTGTTGTGCCGTCCTCCCAGCGGAAAGCCGATTTGGTAAAGTCTATGCCCGTATCTATAAACCCCAGAAGCACGCCTCCTCCGCGGAGATTCAGATAAGGCTGCTGCTGAACGGCGCTGATGCCGGCCGCTTCAATATCAAACTGTGATAATAGTCCCATCGCGACGGAAAAATTGATCGCCTTATTATTCTTAAACAGCGTATCAAACAGATCTATCCGGGCATAGCAGACTATAAAATTACCGTTCAGTTTTTTTCCCATGCGTATGTTGGGATTATCGTTTAAGTCCAGGTTTGTCAGATCATTGCGGCGGATGACGACAGCCGCGGTATACGGCGACTGAATAAACTCCTCAAACGATAAACCTTCCAATGACATAGCGTCCAGATCAATACTCACGCTATTCCCCCCCGCCTGCTATTTATTTAACATTATATTCCACGCGTGAACAGGAATAGCAGGTACATGAAAAATTAAGGATTAAGGTGGAGAAAATTATAAAACGCGTTCATTATTTCAAGCACATTCCGCGGCTGAACCGAGCCGAACGGTATATAATCACGACCGTTCACGAAGAATACGGTCGGGTAGGCATATAACTGCCTTCCGTTCAGCGCGTCTTTGCCGAACCAATCTCTTTCGACAGTTGTATTTGCGAAGTCCGTCGCGTATACGGTGGTTCGCGTCTGCCCGACAGCCAGCCAGAGCATGGGCGTCAGGGCGCTGCTATCCGCGTTGCGGCTGTTGTAGCAGATATATATAAATTTCTCGTTATTATTGTATTTGTGTATCGCGTCGTCCATTGATATTTCCCGCCAATATGAGGATATGTCCTCCGAGGGGTGTTCGGTGATCTTTTGCGGCATATCGGCGCTGTCGTTTACCGCTGTCGAACCGCGTGATACACTGTAGCGGAACGCCGCCACGCAAAAATCAATGGATCGGATATCCCGCGGCTGAATCAGAGGCGTAACCGCCTGATCGCGCCCGACAAAGAACAGGGAGGGCTTGACACGATCCGCGGTTCGATCCAGGTACTTCCAAATGAAGGTTAAGCCGCTGCCGGTGTTATTGTAAACGGTACTGTCCGTATCGACGCCATAGATCATTATATTATGACGATCCGCCGCTTCCAGCGCCCATTGCAGGAGAGCCGCGCCGCTCTCCGACAGACGCGAGTAGTAGAGAAGGATGTAAGGCGCGCCTTGATCATACCAGCTTTGCGCCTGATTCGCGGATATTTCCTTAAAGAACCGGTAATTGTACACTGGCGCGGGGGTTGGGGTAGGCGAGGCGATTCGCGGAGCCGCCGCGAAGGCGGGTGAATTGATATAAACTGCGGAGTTAGCCGCGTCCCAGGCCACTTCGGCGCCTAAACCCTCCGCAAGCCCGCGCAGCGGCGCCAGAGCCTGCCCGCCCGAGATTACCGGCGGCGCTTCCAACACATAAACCAACTGTGTGTCATATGAAAACCGACCGGTTGCGTCAGTGTGGAACTGCCCGTAAAGCATATTCGGATCGCCTACGCGCATAATTACGTAGCGGTCGCGGGAATAAACGGATATTTGTTTCGAGTGGGCGTCCCAACCGACGGAAGCCCCTATGCTTTCGGATATAGCCCTGATAGGCGCCACGACCCTTCCGTTTACTATATCGGGCCGTTTATCCGGATTTATCAGCTTTCCGTCAACTACCACCGC
>JAISZF010000012.1 GCA_031269415.1 Clostridiales bacterium | reverse complement strand
GCCCGAAGCGTCTTTAATCCCCTGCATGGCGGACATCATTTCACGCATCTCCGCGTTCCCGCGGTCGGCGTTATCCTTTGAGGCGAGGGACAGGCGTTCCGCCCGTTCGGCGTTTTCCTTGCTGTCAACGGTTCTCTCCGTCATAATCCCGACCGTGTCTGTCAATTCCCGGATACCCGACGCCTGAACGTCCGCGTCCTGCGATAACCCTGTGTTCCGCTCCGCTATCTTCGTGGCGGACGCCGAGATTTTATCCGCCGCGCTGTTCAGTTCTGTTATGAAGCGTCTTAATCCGGCGGTCATATTATTAAACGAGTCCCTGATTGCTCCGAACTCACCGGAATATTCGCCAGTCAGAACTGAATCCATCTCGCTGCCCGCTAAACCGTTCAACGCGTTTAAAAAATCCTTCGCGAAATCTTCCAGAGCGTCTTTTATATGATTAACCGCCTCGACAAGCGCGCGGTTCGTCGGAGCGTATTTATCGGAGGCTTCCAAGGATACCGAGAAATCACCCGCGGACAGCGCGTTTAAAAAATCGACGGCGGCGTTGACAGTTTCCGCGGTTTCCTCGCGGTCAGACGAGGCTTTTTTCAGATCGTCGTCCATGCGCTTTACACGTAAACGCGCCGCCTCGGCGGCGGAGTGTAATTCTTTCCGGTTCTCGGCGGCAAACGGCGGAGTATCGTCATAATGGCCTTCGGATATCCGGTTAAGCCAGTCTACGGTTTCCCTGACTGTTACGCGATATTCGCCCAGCGAGTTATCCGCGCTGGAAAGCTCCGAGATAAGGCGCTCCCGTTCCGCCGAGGCTTTGCTTATTATTTCAGACAAGCCGCTGAATTCGTCTTTTTCCTTCGTATCCGCGCGCACCGACAGCGCCTTCCCCGCGGTCTTTCTTAATCTGGAGAGCATGCCTTCCATTTTATTGGCGATGGAAATCGCCGCGATTACGGCCGCCAGCAGCAAGGTCGCCGACAGACAGAGAAAAAACAAACGGGAATTCGGGTTCCCTTCCATCAAAAACCAGCCCGCCGCGGCAAGTACCATCGCGGGGCACACCGCGAGCTTTATCAGCGTCCAGATATTCTTTCTCAAGCCTATCAGCCTCCGTAACGGCGTGTCGGGATGCTCCGCCTCGCCTATATCATCAGTTATCCTTTAATGACAAAATTCACAATACGACCCGGAACATAGATCTCCTTAACAATCTCTTTGCCATCCAAGCGTTCCGACAGCGCCTGTCTGGCCGCCGCCAGAACCTCATCCCGCGAGGCTTCCGCGTCTACCGTTATGGAATCCCGCAGTTTTCCGTTAATCTGCAGCGCGACGGTTACAGTATCCTCCGCCAGCATGGTTTCATCCGCTTCCGGCCAGCGCTCATTGAAAACGGAGGCTTCGCGGCCTGTAATACGCCACAGTTCCTCGGCTATGTGAGGCGCGAACGGGGCGAGCATGATGATTAAGCTGTCCCGTGTTTCCTTATCCAGTCCGCCGGCTTGCCTGGCTATATCCGCCAGTTTGTTAGTATACTCCATAAATCCGCTCACCACCGTATTCAACGACCAGCGTTCCAGGCGATTCGTTATCTCATAGATCATTTTATTGCGGATCTGTTTCATCCGCCTATCCGCCTTGACGGATTTTAGACAAGAATCCTCGATCAGTTTCCATACGCGGTTAAGGTACCGGTTAACCCCTTCGATAGAACGTTCATCCCATTCGCTGTCCAGTTCGGGCGGCCCGACAAAGAGTTCGTACATACGCAGTGAATCGCAGCCGTACCGCCGTACTATCTCGTCGGGAGACACGCTGTTATCTCCGGACTTATCCATCTTATGTCCCTTATTGGTTATCATACCCTGATTAAATAATTTAATGAATGGCTCCTCAAATTCCACGGCTCCGATATCGTACAGAAACTTGGTATAGAAACGCGCGTACAGCAGATGCAGAACCGCGTGCTCCACGCCTCCGACATAATAATCCACGGGCAGCCATT
This sequence comes from Clostridiales bacterium, assembly GCA_031269415.1. Lineage (GTDB taxonomy): Bacteria > Bacillota > Clostridia > Lachnospirales > WQUN01 > JAISZF01. The sequence continues at coordinate 11,204 of JAISZF010000012.1, read as the reverse complement.
TTTTCAGAGCGTCCTTATCCGCCAGCGCCGTCTGATTATGGGGATCGGCGTAGCGCAGAAAGTACCAACTGGAACCCGCCCACTGCGGCATGGTGTTGGTTTCACGTTTCGCGGGGCCTCCGCAGCGCGGGCATGTTGTATTGACCCAGCTATCCATATTGGCCAGCGGCGATTCGCCCGTTTCGGTTGGCTGATAAGACGCCACCTCCGGCAGCAATACGGGCAGCTCGTCCTCAGGCACGGGCACAGCGCCGCACTTTTCGCAGTGAATTATGGGTATCGGCTCGCCCCAGTAACGCTGGCGCGAGAAGACCCAATCGCGCAGTTTATAGTTGACGGTCTTTGTACCGATCCCTTTTTCCTCCAGATAATCCGCGACGGCTTCCTTCGCCTCCCCGGAAGGTGTTCCGTCAAACGCGCCGGAATTTATCATGAACCCCTCACCGATGTAAGCCTCGGACAGTTCCTCCGATGGCTTTCCGTCACGGCTGATAACCTCAGTTATGGGCAAACCGAATTTCTTCGCGAACTCAAAGTCACGCTCGTCATGGGCGGGCACGCACATGATCGCCCCCGTACCGTAGTCGATCAGCACATAGTCCGAAACCCATATGGGTATCTTCTCGCCGTTCAGCGGGTTAATCCCGTAACTCCCGGTAAACACGCCGGTTTTATTCCTGTCCGCCATGCGGTTCACCGATGATTTGGCGGCCGCCTTGCGGCGGTACTCATCCATTTCCTCTAGCTGACTCTCGACGGTTATACGCTCGGCCAGCGGGTGTTCCGGCGACAGCACCATGAAAGTGGCGCCGTAAAGCGTATCGGGACGTGTGGTGAATACCTTGATCGCCTCGTCTGCGCCGGCCACCGGGAAGTCTATTTCCGCGCCGTAGCTCTTTCCGATCCATTCGCTCTGCATCTTCTTGACCTTTTCGGGCCAATCCAAGCTATCCAAGCCCCCCAGCAGTCTGTCCGCGTAGGCGGTAATCTTCAGCATCCACTGACGCAGCATCCTCTTCGTAACCGGGGTATGGCAGCGGTCGCACTCGCCGCCCACAGCCTCCTCATTCGCCAGCACGGCCTTGCACTTGGGGCACCAGTTCAGCGGCATCTCCTTTTCGTAGGCCAGACCATGTTTAAACATACGCACGAATATCCACTGCGTCCAGCGGTAGTATTCCGGATCAGTGGTGTTGATCTCACGGCTCCAGTCGTATACGGCGCTGATCTCCTTTAACTGCCTGCGGAAATTCTCCACGTTTTCCGCCACGCCCGCGGATGGATGCACATTGTTCTTTATCGCGAAATTCTCCGCCGGCAGCCCGAACGCGTCCCAGCCCATGGGGTGAAGCACCTGGAAGCCCCGCAGTATCTTATACCTGCTCAGCACGTCGCTCAGCACATAGCCGCGCCAGTGGCCCACATGCAGCCCTTTGCCCGAGGGGTACGGAAACATGTCCAGGCAATAGAAGCGAGGCTTCTTATCGTCATAAATATTAATGGGATGTTTCTCCCATTCGGCGCGGACTTTTTTTTCAATCTCTGTAAAGTTGTATTTTCCCATAATACGGATTCCTCCTGAAATTTATCTTCCGACAGTTTACAACTTTCTACGCGCGCGGGCAAGCGTTTTCGAAAACTTCCGTGGGCATTCTTGGAGAGTCAGCCAAATTACGTTAGTATAAATAACACACTGTTGTGTAAACCTGTATTTATCATTATTGGGAGTGATCTAAAATGACATGGATTTCGCGTGGGTTTCAAAATCTTAAAATGTCCATGAAATTATTTGTCAGTTTCGGCGTTTTGCTGGCACTGCTGCTGAGTATTATTGTATTAAACGCGTTCTCTCAAATGAACGCCGAAACTCGATACACTAATTTAATTATTTATCATTCGGAGCGCAAGAGTTTAATCAACCAGACATGGGCGGATTTCTTGAATCTTCGCCGCGTGGTGACAAGTATCCTGATAAAAGATAATAACGATCTCGATCAGTTGCGGGCTTCTGTTGAAGAAGCTTTCACCCTGGTCGGCGGCGATTTGCGATCATATGAGGATAACCTCAATTCGGATCCGTCGATTTCAGCCGAACACAAGGCTGAATTTTTAAAGTTATCATCTAATGTCAGTAACATGCTCAACGACGGTGAAACCGGATATAAACATGTAGTCTCTCAAATCTTCTCAGCCGCGGAGAAAGACAATTATGAAGCTGCGTCTGATTATTTACAGTCAGCGTCTGACGTATCCCTAGTAATCGCGTCGGATTTAGAGAGTATGCGGATCGGCACCGCAAACGAATTGGATGCTCGAAACGCCGCGTTAACTGTCGACGCAAATAATTCCATAAAAACTTCCATTCTGTTTGGCGCTCTGTCCGCCATAGTATGTGCAGGCTTGGTCGCCTACATATCTAAATCCATCTCAAACCGGCTTGGCGCCGCAACCGCCTCATCCGCTAAATTGTCTGAAGGCATTGTGGACGAGGGAGTCCAAAGCGAAGCGACTGATGAAATAGGCGTGTTAGGCAGCCGAATGCGCGACGCACAGCATACACTCAAGGAGATTATCAAGGATCTGAATAATATGTACGAGCAGCACAAAGCGGGCGAAATAGACTACTTCGTTAATCCGGGGAAATACAAAGGCGCTTTCTCCCAATTGATTAATAATGTCAACGACATGGTCAAGTCGCATATAGATATGAGCAAAACCGCCTTAAGCTGCGTAGGCGAAATAGGAGCCGGCAATTTTACCGCCCAAATCCAGGTCTATCCAGGAAAAAAGGCGTTTATCAACAAAGCCATCGAGGATCTGCGGGGGAATATAAATAATGTCAGCACAGAGATAAACTCATTGATAAAAGCGTCGATAGACGGCAATCTATCCGCCCGCGCCGACGCGGAGATGTTTTCGGGGGACTGGCGCGTTCTTATAGCCAGCCTTAACGAACTCTGCGACACCATTGTCAACCCTCTCAAAGAAGTTTTAAGCGTGTTAAGGGAGATGAGCAAAGGCAATATGAACGCGAAAGTTACCGGGGATTATAAAGGCGATTTCAAAGAAATGAAAGACGCGTTCAACTTCACTACCAGCGAACTCTCCAATTATATCGGCGAAATCGGCAATGTTTTGCGGGAAATAGCGAACGCCAACCTGGATGTTACCATAAACGGCGATTTTTTCGGGGATTTCTCACAGATAAAGAACGCCATTATAGCGGTGAACGAGAGACTGAACGACATGGTGAGCAATATCGGGGAGGTTACCGATCAGGTGTCCGAAGGCGCGCGGAGCATTTCACAGAGCGGCATTCAGTTAGCCAACGGCGCCAGCGAGCAGGCGGGAGCGGTTCAGGAACTTTCGTCCACTGTGGAAACAGTCAGCCAAAACACCAAAACCAATTCCGTGAACGCCGATTCCGCGAATAAAATGTCCAAAGACTCAATGCGGAGCGCTCAGGAAAGCAGCCGGGAAATGAAACAGATGCTTGAGGCCATGGAGTGTATTAAGGATTCCAGCAGAAAGATCTCACAGATTATTAAGACCATAGAGGATATCGCTTTCCAGACCAACCTGCTGGCATTGAACGCGGCTGTCGAGGCCGCGCGCGCCGGCGAGCACGGCAAGGGCTTCTCAATCGTGGCGGAGGAGGTGCGCAGCTTGGCTCTGCGCAGCCAGACCGCCGCCAAGGACACGACCGCGCTGATAGAAGACGCCATAAACAGGGTGAATAACGGCACAGCCATAGCGCAAGCCACAGCCGGTTCATTGGAGGAAATCGTAAGCCATGTGACGGAGATCTCCGGCCTTATCTCGGTCATATCCCAATCGTCCAGGGAACAAGCCGAGGCGGTGTCGCAGATTAACATCGGGTTAAGTCAGATCTCCAACGTGGCGACGGCGAACGCCGCCACCAGCCAGGAATCGTCAGCGGCGTCGGAGCAGCTCTCCAATCAGGCGGAATCGCTGAACAGTTTGATCTCTATGTTTACGTTGAAGAGAGACAGGGGAAATTCGGATAGAAGTATCGCGTAAACAACTGTAATAAAACCCCACGGCTTGAAATCAAGCCATGGGGTTTTATTTTACTTCTTGTCCTTGCACTCGGGCCTTTCCGGCAGCGCGGCTTTAATAGCGGCGGCCTCGTCCTGAGTTATAACGCCGGCGGCGGCCATATCCGCCCAGATATCCGGCTTGCCGTCCGGATGCTTGCTTTTGAAATAAGCCTTGCGATCCTCATCGCTCAGGTTTTTGACCTTTTCCTTCTCGGCCTTACGCTGAGCGTGGTGCTCTTTCAGGTAACCCTTAACTTTTCCCCCAGTCTCCTTGCTGATTACATTGTCCTTGACCAGGGCGTCGACATCAATCTTGTGTTTTGCTTTACGCCGCGCTTTTTCCGGGCGTTCCGATGATACCGCTGTCGCGGCGCTTACCGGCTGTTCGGACGCGGCGAACGCGCTGAGCGGCGCGTTGAGGCAGCATATCATCAGGCCGGATACAATAAGCATAGCGTTTTTCTTCATCCTACCATCTCCTGTAATTGGTTTACGGAGATAGTTTGCGCCAATAATCGGTAATTATGTTAGAATCCAGTGAAAAAATCAATAGGCGTACGCGGCTTGAATCTCGGCGGATACGGACAGATCCCCCGATTGAACCGGCATAGAAGCCGCTTTGTCACGCAGCAACTCGCTGTTGGCGTTTCCGTACAGCACCGGGGTATAATTTCCGCCCATTTCCGTGACTTCGATCGGTTTGCCAATTGTGACTTTCAGCGACTTGCTAATGGCGGCGGCCTTGGAATTGGCGTTCTGTATGGCCAGATCCATAGCCTGCTCATAATACGGGGCGGGATTTGCTATCGTAAACTGGATGTCTCCGCCCGCGTTCGCTCCGGCGTCCACAGCCTTATCCACCAGTTCCCCTGTCTGCTCCAGCTTTCGCACGGTGACCCGCACCATATTCGTGACGTCGTATCCGGTGATCTTATTGCCGTTTTGATAATCGTATTGCGGATTGATGCCGAACTGCACGGTCTGAATATCCTTATCCGCGATACCCATCGATTTGATTGCCGCAATGACTTTTTCCATTTGGGCGCTGTTTTCCGTCTGAGCTGTTTTGGAATCCACATTCTGGTTGGTGTAACCAATACTTACATAGGCGATGTCCGGTTTAGCGTTGACCGAACCTCTTCCGCTTACCGTTATCCTTCCTGCGTCCCCCGCCGCTTTGACGGCCAGCGGATTTACGGCGGACACCAATAGAGCGCCCGCGCCCGCCAGCATTAACGCGGCGGCGGGAATCCACAATTTTTTCATTGACCCATCCTCTCCTTTCTTCCAAAACCGTTACGCTTCTTATAGGCCGTAATAACTATAAATACCAGCAGGGCAATCAGCGCGAGGGGGATTGCCGCTCCCGCGAGAAACACGAGCACGTTTTCAAAGAACGCGGCCGTACCGCCCGCGGATGATTTGAAGCTCTGCCAAAGCCTCTGGCCGAAATTGCCGGTATCCGCCATGAGCTTGACATTCACGCCCTCTGTCAGATACACGCGAAGCGTGGAATATGACGACAGGCTGTCAATGTCTTTCATTTGGCTTTCCAACAGCTCAATATCCGTGCGGACCCTGCCCAAGTACTCCTCCAATGTTAAAAGCGTCTCAACGTTTTCCGCCTTTTCTATCATTTCGAGGATGCGCTCTTCCTCCACGCGCTTCGTCTTAAGCCTACCTTCCATATCATAGTATTGTCCGGTAACGTTTTCCGCATTCTCATTTGACGACAGTAATTTACCTGTCGCCTCGACGGCGGCCTTCATATCCGCGAAACGTTCGCCGGGTACGCGCAGCACGGCTTCATAACGTCTGTTGTATCCCGTATTGTATACGCTGGAACTCTCGATGAACCCGCCCGTTTCCCGCGTCAGCGATTCCAGCCGGACTTTATCGCCGTCAAAACGCTCCGTGGACAGCTCGACCGTACCCGACTTGATAATCTTATCCGGCCTGAGTTCCCCCGCCACCGCCATGCTCGTGTAGCCGCCGTCCATCTGCGCTTTCGAGTATTCGGGCGTCGCCGCCTCCGCAAAGCTTGCGTCATAAACTTTCGATTCCATGTATTGATCGACGGCGCTATTACTGGAAGCGGCGTAGGGCGCGGCGCTCGCCTGAGGCGACGCCGCCTGGCCTCCCGAACCGCACGCGGCGGTCCAGATTAAAACGAAAACAGCGGAGAGAATCCAAATTTTTTTCATTGCTGACGCCCCCTTCGCTTCTTTACCGCTCGTCTGACCAGTATAAAGATCAGCGCGGCCAATATCACGCAAACCGCCGTCGGGACAGCAGCTGAAACCACGAACAGCAGCAGGTTCTGCATAAACTTGACCGTACTGTTAACCGACTCCTTGAAACTGTTAGCCATTCTCGCTCCAAGCCCTTGCTTCGGCGGGGCCGGCTGATCGTAGGCGACGTTATAGATCTGAATGTTCAGGTATGGCTGGCCGATCTCCCGATTGATATCCCGTATCTGGGCGTTCAGGTTATCGCTTTCGTCGGCGACGCTGTTCAGCCTGGACTCAACCCGGACCAGGACGTCCAGTTCGCCGCTCATTCCCAGCAGATTTAGCAGCCGATCCTTTTCCGCTTCCTTAGCGGCAAGCCTCGCCCGCAGATCCGACAATTGCCGCGACCTGCTCTCTTTGGATTCGGACTCGTTCATCGCGGAACCCAGCGAGCGCAGCCTGTCTTTGACTATCTCAAATTCCTGAGCCGACACCCTTCTGGTAATAAAAGCGGAACCTTGCGCGCCATCATATGGAGGCGCCGTCTTATTCATACTGACCTGCGTGCCGCTTAACCGAGATATTTGATCCATGGTTTCCTGAATGTCTTCAACCGTCAGCTCTATATTGTAATAAGTTATCGACGAGGCTATGGGATCCTGTGCCAAATCACGTTCGGCTCTGTCAGCGGGAACGATCTCGACGGCGTTCTCCGCGGCGGGGGCGGGGGCCGCCGCGTTCATGGCATATTCAGCGGGCTGGTCCAATTTGGCTTGCGGCTGCGTTACCGCCCCCGCGTCGCTTTCAGCCGTCCGCTCATCAAAGCTTAACAAGGCTGAAACACCGACGGATACCGCGCTGACGGCTATAATCGCGGCTGCGGCGTACGCGCCCGCGCGGGCCATCGCCTTATAATTCCAGCGCGTGAACACGGATTCGGGTTTAGCCTGCCCGCGCAGTTTCTCCATAAATTCATCGTGAAAGCCTTCAGGCAGCGCTTCGTCCTCTATGCCGTACAGCGCGCTCATTAAAGAACACATCTCCTCATAGCGCGCCTTGCACGGCCCGCATGACGCTAAGTGCCCCTCAACGCCCGCGCGTTCCTCTTCGCTCAATTCATTGTCAATATACAGGGGGATGAGTTCCGTCACTTTATCGCAGTCCAGCATTTTCTTCTCCTCCTTTCATTACTACAGACGCCAGGATTTATCTATTTGTTCCCGAAGGGCCAATCTAGCGCGCGACAATCTGCTCTTTACCGTCCCCAAGGCGGCGCCTGTCGTTTCCGCCAGTTCCGCGTAACTGAAACCCTCCAGATCGCGCAGAATTATCAGTGTGCGCTGATCTTCACCCAGCGCGTTTATCGCGTCTTTCAAGTTCCTGACGTCTTCGTTGATTATCGCCGTATGTTCAGGCTCGTCCGTTTCGGGAGCCTGATGCTCTTCCAATGTCTCGGCGCTTTTGCGCGCGCGTTTGCGCAGCGCGTCCAGCGAGGCGTTAACGGTGATCTTCGCGGACCAAGCCTTAAAAGTCGCGTATGATCGGCAGGATTTTATATTCAGGTATATCTTCAGCATTGCCTCCTGGGCCGTATCCTTCGCGTCCTCGGCATTGCCCATGTATTTACAGGCGATATTATATATCAGCCTCTCGTAGGGATATATAAGCTGACCAAACGCGTCTTTGTCCCCTTTTCGGGCGCGCGCCAATAAGATTTCGGACATATTCAACCATCCTATGAAATAAAATCCATCGCGAAACGATAAAAAAAGCCCCAAGGCGCCGGTCCTATATTTTGACACCTAGCTCGCGCTAGGGGGGTGTCCGCACGAATAGCTGACGCCTTCCGCCGCCCAAAGGGAATTAGCTTGCGGCCTGGCGCAGGTACTCAAATATTGGACTCCCATTTTCCATCTGTAGGTTCAAAATTATAGGTTATCGAACGTCTCAGGAGCTTCGCGGTCAGAGTTCGGAACAGATGCCTGTTGAACCGCCGCTTTAGTTATATTATAAACATAATGGCGGAATATCGCAAGCGTTTATATCATAGTTTTTCTGCCATTGGAGTAAAAATTATCTAACAGCCGTTACGGCACAGGGCTTTCCATAACTGAAAAGATTTGTTATAATACGTCCAAGCGGCGGATTTATCGCCTCCGAAGATTTAAACACAGCAATTATCAACGCTATACTGAAAGGGGATTGTTATGGCTTTAGTTACAACCAAAGAAATGTTTGACAAAGCCTTTAGGGGGAAGTTCGCCATAGGGGCTTTCAACATCAATGACATGGAGATCATCCAGGCCATTACCCGCGGCGCGAAGGCTTATAATTCCGCGGTTATACTGCAGGTTTCCCGCAGCGCGCTGAATTACGCGGGCGCGAAATACCTCAAGGGCATGGTTGACGCCGCCGTGGACGAGACAGGCATAGACATGGCGCTTCACCTGGATCACGGCCCGGATTTTGAAACCGCCAAGTATTGTATAGAAAACGGGTTTACCTCCGTAATGTTCGACGGGTCGCATTACGAATATGAGGAAAATGTGGCGAAGACGAAAGAAGTGGTAGAATACGCCCATTCCAAAGGCGTCGTGGTAGAAGCGGAATTAGGGAAACTCGCCGGCGTGGAGGATGAGGTGAACGTGTCCGCCGCGAACGCGACATACACGGATCCCGATCAAGCTCTGGATTTTGTTTCACGCACAGGCGTGGACTCACTGGCTATAGCCATCGGCACCAGCCACGGCGCGTATAAATTCAAGGGCGAAGCCAAACTGGATTTCGACCGTTTGGCGGTTATCACTGAAAAACTGGAGGCATCCGGTTTCCATGGCTATCCTATCGTGCTTCACGGCGCGTCGTCCGTCGACCCGGAATGCGTGGCGATTTGCAATAAATACGGCGGCAAGATAGACGGCGCCAAGGGCATTCCCAATGAAATGCTGCGCAAAGCGGCGTCCATGGCCGTTTGCAAGATCAATATGGATACGGATATCCGCCTGGCGATGACCGCCGCGCTGCGCAGGCATTTCGGCGAAAAGCCCTCGTCATTCGACCCGCGCGGCTACCTCGGGGACGCCAGGGCGTTTATCGAGGATATGGTTAAGGCCAAGATCGCGGACGTGCTGGGGTCTACGGACTCAATGTTATAAATATCAAAAAAACGGAAGCCGGACCGCGGAGAGGTCGGACTTCCGTTTCTTTTCGTGTTACCTCGCAAACTACGCCTTTGAGGATCTGAAATTAAGCCCAAAGAGTGCATAGATTGGAGCGGCGATCTGCTCGACTATGTCCAAGACTGAAAGAACATTGCTTTTGTCCTTAAACACGGACGCGATTATGTCCAGCACATCGCTGAAAATGCTGCCGCCGCGGACACTGGTGGACTCGTCCGCGGTGAGTTCCGAAAACCCCTTGCCTATCAACTCATTTTTCATTTGAATTCTCCCCCGATATGTAACTGTTGCCTATCAGAATCTCAGGCCGAACAGCGAATAGATTGGCGACGCGATTTTAGCGATAATATCCAAAATACCCTGCGCTTTCTGGTTAACTTGAGTAGCGCCCGTAATACCTGTTATGGAGCTAAAAGCGCCGCTAATAATGCCAAGCACGCTACTGAAGATACTTCCTCCGCTGATGTTCTCGGCTTCATCCACGCTAAGCTCCTGGAAGCCCTTGCCGATTAATTCATTTTTCATGATAACTCTCCTCTCATTAAATCAAATCAAAAAACAGATTGTGTTATCTGTACTTCAAACCCAACAACTGATAAATCGGACGAGCAACCCATTCGATTATGCCCACGCCTAAGTAGAACAGATTGCTAACGGGAGTACCGTGGCCGGTTAACTCGCTAACAGTATTGACGACGCCGTCCATGAGAGTGCTGAAAATACTGCCGCCACTGATATGAATAGACTCATACTCCCTGAGTTCGGTGAAGCCCTTGCCAATCAATTCATTTTTCAAGATGTCCCCCTCCTCTAATGATATTCTGTAATTCGGAAAATGAAATATTTTCCCCTTTACGAAATGATTATAGTATAAAATAGAAAACTTGTCAACAATAATCTAAATAAAAATCTAAATAAAAACTTTTGAGTCTTAAAATAATTTAATATGCCGAATTATTTACAGACAGATATTTACGGTTTTTTCCGCTCTTTTCCATGAGTCTGTTAAGCCATTTCTGTGTTTCCACCAATATAACCGGCATCAGTGAGAGGATCGCCACGGCAAACCACTCCCGCCCGCTCAGCGGCGCTACCTTAAATATCTTGTTGAGATACGGGATTTGAATAACCGACGCCTGCATGATAACTCCGACGAACAGCGCGCCGATCAGATATTTGTTCCCCAATATGTCTATGCTGAATATAGACTCGTCGCTTCGCATATTGAACGCGTGTACCAGTTGTGAAATGGAGAGTGTAGCGAAACACATGGTGCTGGCTATAAAATGGCTGTCCGGATTGTCGAAATATACGGCCCCGATACCGAAGGCGGTCAGCGCGAGAAATCCTATCATGAGCCCCTCGATGGCTATACGTCCCCAGAGTCCCCCCGCAAAGAGACTGCCCTTGTTATCGCGCGGTTTATGTCGCATTATGTCTTCCGCCGAGGGATCCATTCCGAGCGCTATGGCCGGCAGGGAATCGGTTACCAGGTTTATCCACAGCAGATGAATCGCCAAAAGCGGCGTACTCCATCCAACCAATAATGAGACAAAAATCGTCATAATCTCCCCGATATTGCTGGACAGCAGAAAATGCACAGACTTGCGGATGTTCGCGTATATGCCCCTGCCCTCTCGCACAGCCTTAACGATTGTGGCGAAGTTGTCGTCCGTCAGGACCATGTCCGCCGCGCCTTTGGCGACATCCGTGCCGTTTATGCCCATGGCGCA
>JAISZF010000106.1 GCA_031269415.1 Clostridiales bacterium | reverse complement strand
CAATCGGCGCCGCTATGGCCACAGTCAGGATTCGGAGGGGTAAACTCCCGGCGGAAAGCAATTCAGCTATGCCCTCATAACTTGGGAAATATCTGATGATGTCCGTAAGATTAAACGCGGACTCCAACAGTAAATTAGCGCCTATGGCGGCGCCGGCTGCCAGAAGCAAGGCTGCGGGTTCAATTATTCCGCCCGAATAGCGCGTATAACGCTTACGCGTCTTTAACCACATAGGGATAAATACGGCTAAACACACTATCTCAAACGCCAGTTGTATCTCCATTCCATTTCGCGTCACAAGATCGGCCGCGGACGACACCAGATCTTCCATGTTTTCCATGTTACTCTTTCTCATTTCCGAGACTACAAAGGCAATGCCCACAGTGACGCCGATTACAATCTGAACCAGGAAGGCTAAAAGCGTGGGATAAATAATTCGCCAAAATCTGCGCGGACGTGAGAAACCCTTATACAATTCAATCACCTCTCGTTTTTTGTCGATTACTTCTCAAGGAAAAAAGGCGAATCATCAGACCCGCCTTTTTCGGTGTTTAGAGGATAAAAATCAACATTGCCACAACAAGAACCGTCACGCCGATTATATACGTTACGCATCCGAGACAGCCGGAACGGTATCCGCCGCGCATATGACCGCCGTGAAATCCTCCGTACCCATGGTACCCATGCCCCATGGGCGGCCGTCTATGTCCCATAGGCGGTCCGATGTGTCCTCTGTGGCCCATCGGCGGCCCTCCGTGTCCTCCGTGCCCATGAAAACCGCCGCCACCATGAAACCCTCCGTGCCCGCGAGGTCCTCCATGTCCGTGCATATTATCACCCTTTCGTATACTTACTTACTTATAATCCGTATCGATCAGCAGCCCCACAGGGCAGTGATCACTACCGTACACCTGATCGAAGATCTCGGCTTCGGCCACACTGGTTTTCAGTCTTGCGGAGACAATAAAATAATCAATGCGCCACCCGGTATTGTTGGCGCGGGCGTTGCCCATAAACGACCACCATGTATACGCGTCGCGCTTATCCGGATACATATACCTGAACGTATCCACAAAACCCGCGCCCAGCAGAGCGGTCATCTTTTCGCGCTCTTGCGGGGTAAACCCCGCGTTATTGACATTCGACCTGGCGTTTTTAATATCCATTTCCGTGTGCGCCACATTGAGATCGCCGCACAGAACGACTGGCTTTACGCTATCCAAACCCGACAGGAATTCCCTGAACGCGTCCTCCCAAATCATCCGATACGGAAGCCGAAGCAACCCGCGTTTGGAATTGGGCGTATAGCAGTCCACTAGATAGAATTCGTCAAACTCCAATGTAATTATTCGTCCTTCTTCGTCATGCTCCGGTATGCCCATACCATAGGTTACGTTCAGCGGTTTTTCTTTGGTAAACACAGCCGTGCCGGAGTAGCCTTTTTTATTAGCGCTGTTCCAGTACTGCTCATAACCGGTGAATTCAAAAGCGTTTTGCTCTCTTTGCATCTTTGTTTCCTGAAGGCAGAGTATGTCAAAGCCTTGGTTGAAAAAATCAATAAACCCTTTATTCATACACGCGCGCAATCCGTTCACATTCCATGAGGCTAAGTGAAGCAATATAAACACTCCTTTGTAGGTACCATCATTCTATTCCGTCAGGCGCGCGGCGTCAATCATATTTTAGCAAAATATTTGATTTAATGGGGGTTTTCAAAATAGGGCGTGATTGGTATAATACATCCCAGAGGTTGGCGTTCTGTCATCCGGGTTCATCACCGAAATGTGGATTAAAATGGAGGGGGGTACGATAATGAATGCGCAAATTTTAGAGGGGTATTTTGAAAACGGCAAATTTTACCCATTTGAACAAGCAACGCAAATCACCGGGCGGCGGCGGGCGTTAATTACGATATTGGATGAACCCGCGAAGGATAAAGCAATATCGAAGCGACTGGCGGCGCTGGATGAATTTTTTGACGCTATTGGCGCAAGCGACGAAGAAATACCAGAATTTGAGCGTGTTAATATTAACCGTGAGCTAGATCTATGATTTATGCTCTGGACACTAATATTATCTCTTACATCCTGCGGTCTAATTCACATGTTAAAACACGGTGGCGGCATGAAGAATCTCTTGGAAATCAAGCAGTAATTCCACTTATCGTTTATATGGACGTGGCAGCCCGTATCTATGCGGAATGTAAAAAACTTGGTTACCCTATTGAGGACGCCGATCTTCTCATTGCGGCGCAAGCACTATCCCGTGATTATGTGTTAGTAACGAACAACACAAAACACTTTCAGAAAATTAGCGGGTTGCGCTTGGTTAACTGGGTTGAATCGTGAAATTCAGGATGCATAAAAATATACGAGGGAGATATAACATGCCTGATAACAAACCGGGTATTTCCATCCAGGAGCACATACGGCTCTGGGTCAACGGGCACGAAAAGAAGAACGCCTACATTCAAACCGCCCAAATCGTCTATCCCGACTTATTCGGGCCGAAGATTGTTCAGGACGATATACAGGCGAATAATACGAAAGACTGCCTCAGCCAATGGACAGAGCATGGCGTAAAGTGCTTTACTTACAATCCGAGCATGAAGAACGCGCCGGTTAAGCTTCGGCGTCTCAACAGGGATATCTATGTGAACATATGCCTGCGTTTTATCGGCCCTTTGGCGGATCAGCCGTTTGTGGACATAGACGCGGCGGGTAAAACGACCGCGCTTAAAGAGACCTACGCGGACGTGGCTTACGCGGGAATCACGCGCGAATGGCGCGACAACACATTTCGCTCGGATAAGAATAATTTCTTCGGCGATTACGAGAGCATAGACTGGCATGTCACCGTGAACCGCCTGACCAAAGACAGCCCCATTCCTCATTTACGTGTAAAGATTGAGGAAAAGGGCCAGCCCATGTGCCTGTATAATATCCTCTGGTCTATTGGCGGAAACCAAAGCAAGAACCCGATGTGCGACGTTACCTTATGCGCTTTCTTTGGGCAGCGGGTGTGGAAAGAGGCATTCATGAACCTTGCCGCGCATGAGATCGGGCACTCGCTGGGCTTGGGCGACGCTTATGAGGGATTCACCCAAAAGGGAGTCTCCAAAACCGACCATCGGGTCATGGCGGAAGTCCCTTTAGACGACGTGATGCGCTCCGACTGGAACAACGTGGAGGTTAACGCCAATACCGTCGAGATGATACTGGAGGCGTTTAAAACAAACAGTCTGCAGAGATACGACCCGCGGTTTCATTCAGAAGTGATACATAGCTATTAAAATCCAACATCTCGCGTTTTGAAATTGTTTCGTTGAATTAAAATACAGCCGCCTA
>JAISZF010000102.1 GCA_031269415.1 Clostridiales bacterium | reverse complement strand
CGTACCATTCGGTTATTTCACCGTAATCCATACTATGCTTCTCACAAAGGCGCTTTACCTCGCCCGCGGTAAAGCCGATATACCGCGCCAAGGGTTGGGGATCCGTCATGGAATACTCGCTGAACATATTGAGCGCGGAATGCGTGCCGTATTTCTTGATCGGAAGAATACCAGTCATATAAGCCAGAGCCGTGTAATCCCTGTCTTTCAGCAAATCCCTCAGGAAATCCAAATACGCTTCCCTCGCGGCTTTGTCATACCCCTTTTCCCTGAATACGCAATCCCACTCGTCTATAATAATGATAAACCCTATTCCCGTTTCCGTGTAAATCCATTCTAATATCCTGGTAAGCGGAAGTCCATTTATAGAAGAATAACTCTGCCGCAGTTCCGCGGACAGTTCATCCCGCATCAGGGCGATCATTCGGTCGGCGTCCCTTTCAGCGCGGCTCAGGAAAGACTGCGTATTCAAAAAGATAACATTATATTTGTTTAAATGGGTTTCAAAGGACGGTTCCCCGGCGATCTCCAGACTCGCGAACAAATCCCGTGAATCACATCCGCGGCTGTAATAAGCTGTCAGCATCTCAACGGCCATAGTCTTGCCAAACCTGCGCGGACGGCTGACGCAGGCGTATTTCTGTTTTGTTCCCAGCAAGCCGTTCATTTCCCCGGCAAGACCTGTCTTGTCAACGTATATCTTAGACCGCAGCGCCTCCGCGAACCCATTATTGGAAGGATTTAGATATGTACCCATTTTATCACCTCTGGATCGCTTATTAAATATTATACAGCCCGCGGGGATCTCCCGTATTCCTTCATAAACGCGCGGTAAAAAGCCGAGTAGTCGGAAAATCCGCAGAGTTTAGCCGCTTTCCCCGGCTTAACGCCCGTAAGGAGCATCTGTCTGGCGCGGCAGACTCGCCGCGTTGTCACATATTGATATACAGTCATTCCCATAGTCCGTTTAAACTCATGAGCCAAGTGATATTTAGACAGGTAGCACTGAGCCGCTATTTCATCCAAAGTGATAGGTTTCTCAAAATTATTCACAACATAATCAATGACTCTGATAAGGTGAGGCGAGAACGGATCTTTTTCGTTGGCGGGCATCTTGTAATTTGCGTACAGCCGGTTTAGTTTCACCAGAAAAGACAGCAGGCTGATATTGTTCCGCGCTCTTGAATAAGTCTCTTCTTCCCTTGCCGTCATTTGAAAGACTATTTGCGAGAGTTCATTGCGGATTGACGGCTCCAGCCTCATCCAGGTGAACGCCATGCTCGTTAATCATATCAAACGGCAGGGCAAAATTGCAGTTGCAGCTCTCTTTCGCGTTCTGGATGAACAATTCACTGATCCATAGTACCAAGCGGGAGTATCTTACGTTCCAACTGTTAAAAATCGGATGATGAGGTTCCTGAGGCGGCAATAGGAGAATGTCGCCGGGCAGGAGATCGTACTTCTCCGCTCCCACCGCGTATGTTACATCGCCCCCCTCAAACAGGTATATCTCATAAAAATCATGCTGATGAGACATCACGCTCGCGAGATCAGAATCTTCATAATAAAATGCCTCAAAAGCGTTATCAAGCATGTATTGACGTGTATTAAACTTACTGGCGTGCGGCATTTTGAATATCCCCCATTCATATAATAACAACTTTAACAATATTATACTCTATAATAACAACTTATTCAAACATTGTATCCATCTCATCCACAATAATAATATTCCGCCCGCTTCCGATATTCCGTTTGCTCATGTGAACAGACGCCAAGGAGATACCTCTTTTCGCGTCTATATTCCGACAGCCCTCGGTAATAATAACCCCTCTGTTTTAGTATCACTGCTCACAGCCACTTCCGCTTTTTCAGGGCAGCGTAGATCCCCATACTAACCAGCGCCATTACAGCCAGCGCGATCGGGTACCCCGCCTGCCAGTCAAGCTCAGGCATATGAGTGAAGTTCATGCCATATATACCCGTAATAACCGTCAGCGGGCCGAAAAACAGCGTAATAACCGTAAGCTTGTTAACTGTTTCATTCATTTTAATAGCCAGTTTGCTGTCATATGTGTGCAGGAGTTCTCCGCTGAGTTCATAGAGACTGTCCGCGAAGTCATAGAGTTTTTTTAGACGGGTGTCAATCCCACGGAAATAGTGATTCAGCCGTTTGTCTAACAGCCGGTTTTCATCAATTAAAATATCCTCGCCGATATATGAAAGCGCGCGGAGGATCTTTTTAGCGGTATACGCCGATTTGCGCAGACGTCCAATCTCCTCAATCTGGCTCTCCTCCGCGTCGCGCGACACGGACTCGGCCAGCGCTTCCATCTTATCTTCCAATTCCTCAAGCGTATCCGAATAATCCGCCGCCAGGCCGCTGAATACCAAATAATACAGCCGCGCAAGCTTATTCGGCCGTGTGCCGGCGCTTTCGGCGGACTGGTACAGTTCGGTTTCCAGTTGCTCCAAACGGCTTCCGGACCGCTCCGGTAAAACCAGCACAAGATACTGCTTGCTGAAAAACAGGTTGATTTCGCGCTGTATAACGGTTCCGTCCTCAGGCTCAATATAGATCAAACTTATAAAGTCATAGCGGTCGTAACTGGTGTAACGCACGGTTTCGTCCAAGTCGATGCAATCGATCGTGGTGCTTTCATCCCATCCGAACCGCTTGCTTAAGGGCGGAACCTCTCCGGCGCGGCAAACCGCGAATACCCCATCACTCGGGATAGTTTCGGGAAAACTGTGCCGCGCGGCGTTTTCGCCCGAAAAATCGTAGACCCTCATATCATTTCCGCTCCCTTTTCCTTTGCCAGTCTTAAGTGATTATAATGTGGAACGGAGGAAATAGCAACGGATAATCTTTTGACCAAAGCACAAAAATTATGATAAACTTACTATTAATTTAAGGCACGGAAAAGTTATAATTAACTATCAGACGGGAGGAATTCAAGTGAGCGATCTTTTAAACCAAATCAGCTTAAATCTGCAAAACGGCAAGAGCAAGGTTGTCGCGGAACTGGTGACGCGGGCGCTGGAGGAGAATATTCCGCCGCAGACTATACTGGACGACGGTCTGCTGGCCGGCATGAGCGTTATCGGCGGCAAATTCAAGAACAATGAGGTATTCGTGCCGGAGGTTCTGGTGGCCGCCCGCGCCATGAATAAAGGCGCCGAGGTATTGAAGCCCGTGCTGACCGCCGCCGGTATAAAAGCCAAAGGGACGGCGGTTATCGGCACTGTGGCCGGCGACTTGCACGACATAGGCAAGAATCTGGTTAAGATGATGATGGAAGGCCATGGAATCAATATGATAGACCTGGGCGTGGATGTGCCGGCTAACCGGTTCCTGGAAGCCGCCATAGAGAATAACGCCTCTATCATATGCTGTTCCGCTCTGTTGACCACCACGATGGTGGAAATGAAGAATGTCGTGGACACAATCAAGAGTTCCGATATCGCCGATAAGGTGACGGTAATGATCGGCGGCGCGCCGGTAACACAGGCGTTCTGCGATCAGATAGGCGCGGACTGCTACACCCCTGACGCCGCTACAGCCGCGGAAGCCGCTATGCAATTTATCGCTTGAGTAATGGAAACGCAAAAAATCCGAACTCGCGGCCAAATGGCCGCGAGTTCGGATTTTTGAAAGTTTAGTTTTACTCCGAATAAGTCGCCTTTCTAAACAACATAAATTCATTGATATAAGGAGCCCAGTTTAAACCTTTAATAGCGCCGTAGTATGAAGGCTGTCTCCATAAATACAACCAAGGGGCGTCATCATGAGCGATTTGCTGACAGTCTTTTAGAAGCTGCTGATATGCCGCGGGATTCATTTCCGACTTTATAGCTTCATATTTTTCTTCATATTCATCATTAAACCAGCCATTCTGCGACACAATATCCCGAGGCCAGTTAAGTTCGCCAACACCGCTGAAATAACCACCCAGACCGATAAAATTCAAGGCTCCTGTAGTGCGTGAATCTCGCCTTTGCGCTTGAATCGAGTAATCGAGCAATTCGACTTTTGTCTTAAACCCAATTTTATCAAGTTCGGCGGCAACGGCTTGCGTTACTTCCTTCTCACGTACATAACGCCCTGTGGTAGTTTCCAGCGTAATCTCTAAACCCTCGGGTACGCCCGCGGCGTCAAGCAGTTCTCTGGCTTTTACGAGATCATAAGGATATGGCTCAAAATCTTTGTTTTCATTCGGAGGCAGACAAATACCGGCGTACATTTCCCCCTTACCCGCTAACAGAGCGTTGTTGATTGCGTCCTTATCAATGGCGTAATTCAGCGCTTGACGAACTCTCACGTCGTCAAAGGGAGGCAGGGCACAATTAATTATTAAAGCGCAGTCCCGTCCTGGCGGCGCGACTATGACCTTAGTATTTTCTGTCTCAATCTTTTCAATCTGGTCTATCGGCGGATTCTGGATAACATCCACAGAACCCGCGAGTAATTCAGAAACACGGGTAGACGCTTCCGGAATGCT
The DNA here is from genome assembly GCA_031269415.1 of Clostridiales bacterium. Taxonomy (GTDB): domain Bacteria; phylum Bacillota; class Clostridia; order Lachnospirales; family WQUN01; genus JAISZF01. The sequence goes on along the minus strand of JAISZF010000102.1, from coordinate 3,615 downwards.
TCGGAATGTCAGCGTCTTAAAGTAAGACTCCCCTTGCCAATAATCGGTGTTTATTTCCATCGCGAAATGATCGTCACGTTTCCATTCCACGAACTTATAGGGTCCGGTGCCCGAAGCTTGGCCCTGAACAGGTTCATATACACCGTCATACATAGTTGGATCGGCAATCAAAAATGGCATTAAATTATACAACAGGGTCGGACATGGTTTAGTATTGTGGATGCGGACGGTATAATCGTCAACGACCTCCAAGGATTCAAAATTGATGTCTTCTTTATAACGAACGACTATATTACTTGCTTCGTTAAACCAGCGGTCAAATGTTACACGCACGGCCTCGGAATTAAAATCAGCGCCGCTGTGGAATTTAATACCTTGCCTAAGTTTTATTTCCCATGTCAGATCATCAATCATAGTGCCGTCTTCGGCTAAAACCGCCACTACGTTGGCGCCTTCATCCAATCCAAACAGCGGTTCAAATATATGATTCAGGATAGTTAAAGATGTTGTTGAGGAAATCCATGCGGGATCCATTGTTTCTGTATCCATGCCCAGCGCGACAATCAGATCCGTTTTAGCCTGCGCGAGGGGTGGAGCTTCTGTTGGAGCCGTACTTTCATCAGCCGGCTCATTTGATTCGGCGTTAATCTCTGTTTGTGTGCTTGGTTGCTGGGTTGAGGCGGAGTTGTTTACGCACCCGGCAAATGTGACGAGCACGATTAAAACCGCCAAGACTCTCCCCAATTGATTATTACCTTTCATACAAAGCCTCCCTTAATATTAAGAGTCTTCCTTCGCGATAGCGTCTAAAACGCTATATACCGATTTCAGGTGTACTTTAACTCGATTAGCCAACGTATTGACCGAACCCGATTCTATAGTTACCGCGGGACAGTATCTCGCGGCGTAACCCCCAAACGACACGCCCTTGGGACCGCCAAACTTTGTCATATCTGTTCCGCCTATATTGCGCTGTATATGCTTATCGGCTATTACTCCGGGTATCGGCTCCACAAATTCTTCAGCCGCGGATGGTATGCAGGCCGCAATGCCCGTAAGGCGCCATGGTTCGCTGAAATCGTCACGAACGCTATTTATCATTTGCTGTATGTAAAGCCTGGTTTTTTCATTGACGTTATAATCAGGGGCAAAATAATAATAAGTGCTTCCAAAGCCTTCGTGTAAATCCAACGCAAGCCTGGGTTCTATCAAATCTATCGTTTCGCGTACAACTCTAACCTCCATGGGCTCTTCATCAGTGCCGAAACGGCGATTGTAGTCGGCAAATACTCCATAAGCGGTTATTTCCGCTGTAAAGGCACGTTCATAACAGCCGACTGTCTCGGACTCCTCGTTGAAATTAGCCGGGCAAACAATTCTTTTTCCGGCAAACTCAGGAATCTTTTCCGGATTTGCTTTGAGAAACTCATTAGTGTTTATCTCGCTCTGACGCGGGCCGGCTTCAACGGGATTATACCGGCAATTAGCAAACAGCACCGAGTTAATTTCAGCAAGCATGAAATCCGGCCTGTCACAATACATCGCATTCGCTTTTTCGCGCAGAATTCGAGTGACATCCTCATACGAGGATATGGAAACTTCCTCTCCGATAACTGTTTCGAGGCATTTGGCGTATCCCATACAGCCAAACGGATCCCTCAGCGGAAACATATACAGAGGGAACGGATATCTCCAATTTTTTATTATCTCACACGCCGCTGATACTCCGGACGGTTCGCTCGCGTGAGCGCCGGCGGTTATGATTACCGGCTTGCCGACACCTACTTTATGAATCATGATCAGCGGATGCCCTATACTGGTTTTACCGCGGATTTCGAACTCGATCTTCTCGCGTTTAAAAAAATCCAGCATTTCTTGTGAACTATAAATAATTTCCATAAGTAATGTGTCCTCCCTATAACGCGGTTTATTATCTCAATGCATTTCATTTATATTCTCCATTTTTCACGTCCTTATTCAAAGTTATTTCCCGCTCAAATGGCAGGCGACATAATGCTTTGCCCCCACTTCTCGAAGCAAAGGTTCGTTATGATCGCATAGTTCTTGCCTCAGCCAGCAACGGCTTCGGAAACGGCAGCCGGCAGGCGGGTTTATAGGGCTCGGGATATCTCCGTCGAGTACAATACGTTGCTTCCTGGTATGCCGGTCAGTATTAGGCACCGCGGAAAATAACGCCTGAGTATATGGGTGCGTCTGACTCGCGAAAATAGATTCTTTCGTTGCGAACTCCATTATTTTACCAAGGTACATTACTAAAATGTGGTTCGACATGTATTTTATTACATTAAGGCCATGAGATATAAATATATAGGTAAAACCATATTTATCCTGAAGATCTCGAAATAAATTAAGCGTCTGAGACTGAACGGACACATCCAGCGCCGAAACCGCCTCATCGCAGATTATCAATTTTGGATTAACGGAAATTGCCCGGGCAATTCCTATCCTCTGCCTTTGGCCGCCCGAAAATTCATGTGGATACCTTGACGCGTAATCCGTGTCTAAGCCGACTTGATTTAAAAGTTCATTAACCCGCTCTTTTATACTTGAGCGAGAATAACCGCCATGATTTCTTATAGGTTCGCTGATGATATCAAAAACGCGCATGCGCGGGTTAAGCGAAGAGTAGGGATCTTGAAACACGATCTGCAGTTCACTGCGTATCTTGCGCATTTGTTCATTATTAAGCAGTAATAAATCCCGTCCGTTATATAATACCTTACCGTCAGTCGGCTCGATTAAGCGCAGTATTAGACGGGCGACGGTCGATTTACCGCATCCGCTTTCACCAACAATCCCAAGCGTTTCACTCTTTTCAACGGTAAAGCTGATATCGTCGACAGCTTTTATCTGTAAGTTTGGCGAGATTAATGAAAAATCCTGAGATTTGAAATATTTCTTGAGATGTTCTATTTTAAGGAACGCTTCCGCCATAAATCATACCCCCCGCTCTAACCAGCATCTGACTTTATGTGTGTCGTTTATTCGTATTTCAGGGGGACTATCTGTTTCGCATATGCGCATACATTCAACGCATCGTGGATGGAACCGGCAGCCGGACGGCATTTTATTAGATGCCGGCACAACGCCGTTAATCGTATTAAGGCGATTTACATCTTCGCTCATTGGAGGAATAGATTGTAATAAACCCTTGCTATATGGATGCTCGCAATTTTCAAACAACTCGTTAACCATGATCTCTTCCACAATTTGCCCCGCGTACATCACGATTACCCGATCAGCCAGTTCAGCCACAACACCCAGATCATGCGTGATTAATATAATTGCCGTATTAATACTCTTTCTGAGTTGACGCATCAAATCCAACACCTGAGCTTGGATAGTGACGTCGAGAGCGGTCGTCGGCTCGTCGGCGATAAGAATATCAGGCTTACAGACCAGTGCCATCGCTATCATAATACGCTGCCGCATACCGCCGGACATTTCATGCGGATATGACTTAAAACTTTTTTCAGGGGTATGTATGCCTACCAAACGCATTATCTCAAGTGCCGATTTTTTTGCGTCTTTTTGACTCAAACCTTGATGCAGACGAATTACTTCAACAATTTGATTGCCTACCGTGTACACCGG
>JAISZF010000073.1 GCA_031269415.1 Clostridiales bacterium | reverse complement strand
ATGGGAGCCTTGCCGTCGTAAAATCCAATTATTTCCGCGCCCGCCTCAGCTTTTTTGTCCGTGACAAAATAGGTATCGTCTGTGATTTTGAACGCCATCTCGCCGCCCTCGTCGTTTTCCGCCAGTAAAATCTCCTTGTAGCCAGCGTCCGCCGTCGTTGGTTTTTGGATCTCCTTTATCGTCCCGCTGAACGAAATAAAATTCGGCAGTTCGGCTGATTCTTCCGACTCGGCCGGCAATTGGGCCGAAACCGGCGCCGCGCCGAATATCACCACCGCTGTAACCGCTGATAACACTCTCAAGAACTTCATTGCGTATTCTCCTCTCGCTGATTTTTATTTTCACTAATATAGACTCTGAGATCAGTCTAATGTTCCGGCTGAATTGTTACAGTTTCATTTTGCCCCTAATTTAAAAAGCAATACTATTTTATTCAACCGCCTTGAAATCAAAGGCAATATATGCTAAATTAACTGATAAAACTGGACGCGGACGCGCCCGCGCTATTGGAGGTAAAAATGCCGGAAGAGATCTCTGAAACCAACGAAAATGAAAGCGGCGGCAGCGCTCTGAATTTCCTGGAGCGTATAATCGAAGAGGATATCCGCGACAATGTGTACCACCGCTCCGTCCACACGCGTTTTCCTCCGGAACCCAACGGTTATCTGCACATCGGAAGCCTTTACGCGATTAATATTAACCACGGCGCGGCCAAACGGTTCGGAGGCGTGTTCAACCTCCGGTTCGACGACACCAACCCGCTGAAAGAGGATATGGAATACGTCGGCGCTATAATAGAGGATATGAAATGGGCCGGTTATGACCCCGGCGAGAATATTTTCTTCGGCTCCGACTATTTCGAGACGATCTACGAACTGACCATCAATCTCATTGAAAACGGCCAAGCCTTTGTCTGCGACCTAAGCCCCGACGAGCTGCGCGAAAGCCGAGGCACGTTAACAACACCTGGTGTAAATAGCCCGTATCGCAACAGAAGCGTTGAAGAGAACCTGAAATTGTTTGAGGGGATGAAAAACGGGCTCTATAATCCCGGTGAAAAAGTGCTGCGCGCGAAAATCGACATGGCGTCCGCGAATATAAACATGCGCGACCCCACTATCTACCGTGTTTTAAACGCCGATCATTACCGTTCCGGCGATAAATGGCGCGTATATCCCATGTATGATTACGCCCATCCCATCCAGGACGCGATAGAGGGCATCACGCATTCCATGTGTTCCTTCGAGTTTAAGGATCACAGGCCATTATACGAATGGGTGCTTAACGCGCTGTCCTTCGCTTTTCCCGAACCGCCCAAACAGCGAGAATTCGGGCGCATGAACATCACCGGCGCGATCACCGGCAAGCGTTACCTGCGCCAGCTTGTTTCACAGGGTTATGCCGACGGCTGGGACGATCCTCGCCTGCCCACCGTAAAGGGCCTGCGCCGCCGCGGGTTCACCGTGGAATCTATACATGATTTTCTTGGTGAAATTGGCGTGGCGCGTGACAACAGTACTGTTGACATCTCCATGCTGGAAAATTCCCTGCGCAAGGATCTCAAGCCAAAGGCCAAAACCGTTATGGCCGTGCTGGATCCCCTGCCGGTTGAGATTATCAATTATCCGGAAGGCGCGGATGAATGGGTTGAAGTGGAAAACAACGCGGAAAATCCCGAACTGGGCATCCGCAAACTGCCGTTTTCCCGTAATCTGCTCGTTGAGCGGGAGGATTTTATGGAGGTTCCTGAGAAGGGTTTCCGCAGACTGTTCCCGGGCAATGAAGTTCGGCTTAAAGGCGCTTACTTTATTAAATGCGAGGAAGTTCTTAAAGACGATAACGGAGCCGCCGTTAAGCTCCTCTGTACCTACGACCCGGCCACCAAAAGCGGCGGCAGCTTCACCGAACGAAAGGTTAAAGCTACCCTGCACTGGCTGGACGCGGCGCGTACGCTGCCCGCGCGCGTAAATCTGTATGGCCGTCTGCTGCTTAATGAAAATATTACCGGCGAGGAACCGAACTGGCCGCGGCTTGTGGACCCCGCCTCGCTGATTGTAATGGAAAATGCCCGCATGGAAGAATCGCTGTCCGCCGCGCTGCCCGAAGACAAATTTCAGTTTATACGCCATGGGTATTTCGTTTGCGACATACACTCGAAACCGGAGGAAAAGCTTGTGTTTAACCGCATTGTAGCGCTGAAAGACACAAAGAAGAAAGGCTGATGATATGTACCGCACGCATACATGCGGCGAGCTTCGCGAACAGCACGCGGATATGGATGTGACGCTGAGCGGCTGGCTCAGTAATATCCGCGATAAGGGAGCTATCCTGTTCTTTACGCTGCGCGACCATTACGGAGTAACGCAGGCTGTTGTGACAGACGAGGCGATAAAGGAAAAAATACGTGATATACCGCGCGAATCAACCATCCAGCTAAAAGGCAAGGTTGTCTTGCGTTCCGACGTTAACCCGGACATGCCTACTGGCAAGATAGAGATCATACCCGAAGAAATTGTAATTCTGGGCAAACGCACGGAACCGCTGCCATTTGAAACCGACGCCTCCACGGAAACCCGCGAGGATCTTCGGCTCAAATACAGGTATTTGGATCTGCGCAACCCGCGTGTTCACGCGAATATTATACTGCGCTCCAAAATAATTCACGCGATACGCGAGAAAATGACTGACATGGGCTTCATGGAGATTCAGACGCCTATTCTCACCAGTACGTCCCCGGAAGGCGCGCGCGACTATATCGTGCCCAGCCGGGTACACCCTGGCAAGTTCTACGCCCTGCCCCAGGCGCCGCAGCAGTTCAAGCAACTCTTAATGCTGTCCGGCTTTGACAAATACTTTCAGATAGCGCCGTGTTTTCGCGACGAGGACGCCCGCGCCGACCGGACGCCCGGCGAGTTTTATCAACTGGACGTGGAAATGGCGTTCGCGGAGCAGGACGACGTTTTTTCCGCGATAGAAACGCTGATTTACGACATCTTCCGTATGTTCTCGACATGTGAAGTATCGCCGCCGCCATTCCCCCGGCTCAAATACCGCGACGCCATGAGGCAATACGGCAGCGATAAGCCGGACCTGCGCGTACCGCTTACCCTCACCAATGTTACGGAGATCTTCGCGGCAAGCGAGTTCAAGCCGTTCATCGGTCAGAATATTCAAGCCATACGCGTAAAAAACGCGGCGGCCGCCCCGCGCAAGCTGTTTGATCGCCTTACAAAGGAGATAGTGGACGAGGGCGCAAAGGGTCTGGTCTGGCTGAAGGTGACGGACGAAGCCGCGCTTAACGGCTCAGCCGCGAAATTCTTTTCTCCGGAGGAAACATCCGCGTTGATCAAAGGATGTGACGCCGAAAAAGGCGACGCTCTGTTCATTATCGCGGATGAACACGATAAGGCCCTGAAATACGCGGGCATCCTGCGCAATAAACTGGGCCGCGAATTTAACCTCATAGAGCCGGATGTGTTCCGCTTCTGTTGGATTGTGGACTTCCCGATGTATGAGTGTAATGAGGACACGGGAGAAATCGAGTTCTCGCACAACCCGTTCTCCATGCCCCAGGGCGGGCTGGACGCTCTGCTTAACAAAGACCCGCTGACTATCGAGGCGTTTCAATATGATATAGTGTGCAACGGCACGGAACTGTCGTCCGGCGCGGTGCGCAACCACAGCCCGGAGATCATGCTGGAGGCGTTCCGTATAGCCGGGTATACCCGCGAGGCTGTCGAGAACAAATTCCCCGCTCTGTTCAACGCGTTTAAATTTGGGGCGCCGCCGCACGCGGGCATTGCGCCGGGTATAGACCGTATAGTTATGCTATTAGCGAACGAACCGAGCGTCCGCGAGGTCATTGCCTTCCCGATGGATAAGAACGCGCGGGATTTGCTGATGAGCGCGCCCGGTAATGTTACGCGGAAACAGTTGGATGAGGCGCATATAGAAATAAAAGACCTTGAGTGAAAACTCAAGGTCTTTTGCCGCGTCAATTACATAGCCAAATGATATATCTTCTCAATATCTTCCGCGCCCAATTTTACAAACTGACCCTGCAGGGCTTTTCTGGTCGCTTTTTTAGCCATCAGCGGGATATTCGCCTCAATGTCCGGCAGACCGGCTTGCGAAAGACGAATCGGCATGTCTATGCTCTCAAAGAAACGCTCCAAGCGCGCAATACCCTCCAAGGCGGTATTCTCCGGATTCCAGAAATCATATTCCACGCCGAACACTTTGTTGGCGAACTGCGCGAAACGGGTAACATCATGTTTGCAGACATATTTCATCCACGCGGGGAATATAATCGCCAAACCCGCGCCATGCGCCATGTCATATACGGCGCCCAGCTCGTGCTGTATGTGATGACTGGCCCAGTCGCCCACGCGCCCCATGCCGACCAGGTTGTTATGCGCCAAAGTGGCGCTCCACATTATTTCAGCGCGGGCGTTGTAATCTTCCGGGTTCTTTATCGCCAGCGGCGCGTTGTGGATTATAGCGCGCATAAGGGCTTCGCATAGTTTATCGGAGAGATCCACGTCACGCGCGTTCGTGAAATAGCGTTCCATAACATGCGCCAGCATATCCGCCGCGCCGGAAGCCGTTTGATACGCGGGCAGGGTATAAGTCAGCTCGGGGTTCAGGATGGCGAATTTAGGGATGAATATGTCGGACGAGAGTCCTGTTTTATACGGCCCGTCTTCATTGGTAATAACGCTGCTGTCGCTGGACTCGCTGCCCGCGGCAGGAATGGTCAGCACAACCCCTATGCCCAACGCCTTTCCGGGAACCGCTTTCCTGTCGTAAAAGTCCCATACGCCGCCTTCATAAGGCACGCCGATAGAAATGCACTTGGCTGAATCAATGACACTTCCGCCGCCGACCGCCAGAATAAAATCCACTCCCTCGGCGCGGGCCAGCTCTATACCCTTTTTTGCCAGAGTTAGACGCGGGTTAGGCTGTACGCCGCCTAACTCCACAAATTCAAGACCCGCGTCCGACAGGGATTGAACAACCTGATCGTACAGGCCGGAACGCTTGATACTGCCGCCGCCATAATGAAGCAGAACCTTTTTGCCGTATTTGGCGGCGTAAGCGCCCGCCTCACTCTGAGTGCCCCTCCCAAATATAATCCGGGTGGGGTTTAGAAACGAAAAATTTTCCATAGACTCTTCACTTCCTCAATAAATCCATCGCTTTGGCGACGACATTTTCCACAGTAAATCCATACTGTTTAAACAAGAGATTCGCCGGGCCGGAAGCTCCGAATGTGTCTATGGAGATAATACCGCCGTCCAAGCCGGTATATTTATGCCAGCCGAACGAGGACGCGGCCTCCACAGCCAGCCTGACCCTGACACCGGCCGGCAGCACGGATTCCTTGTAGTCTTCCTCCTGCTCGTCGAAAATCTCCATGGAAAAGACGCTGACAGCCCTTGCGTTAACGCCCTTTGCTTTCAAGATATCCGCCGCTTCACATATCAAACTCGTTTCAGAACCTGACGCCAGCAGAATAATGTCCGGCTCAGCCGTTTCCTTTATGATGTACGCGCCTCTTAACGCGGCTTTGCCTGTATCCGGCAGCGCCGGCAAATTTTGCCGCGACAGCGCCAGCGCGGACGGGCCTTTGCGCGTCAGCGCGAGATACCACGCGGCAGCCGTTTCACGCGTGTCACACGGGCGCATAACGGTAAAGCCCGGTATACTTCGCAGCGAGGCCAACTGCTCAACAGGCTGGTGGGTGGGGCCGTCCTCCCCTACCCCAACGCTGTCATGCGTCATGATATAGATTACCGGAAGTTTCATTAACGCAGAAAGACGCATGGCCGGCTTCATATAATCGGAAAACACGAAGAACCCCGCCACATATGGGATAACCCCGCCATGCAGAGACATTCCATTGGCAATTGCTGTCATAGCGTGTTCACGGATGCCGAAATGCATGTTGGAGCCTTCAGGGGTTTCGGCTGAAAAGTCGCCGCGCCCTTTCATAATCGTTTTGGTCGAAGGGGATAAATCAGCGGATCCGCCAATCAGATTCGGAATCAGCTTGCAAGCCTTATTCAGCACCCGCTCGGAAGAAACGCGCGTCGCCGGGCTGCCTTCATATGTCCAAAAATCTTCATTATTTAATAGATCCACCGCCGGACTGCCGCTGTTCCAAAGCTTCCACTCTCTGTAATCATCCGGGTAAGCGGCTTCATATTCTTCAGCCAGTTTGCGCCATGCCGCCATGGATTCGGATTTTCCCGCTAAAATTGAATTCATGTGCGTCTTAACGGCATCAGGCACAAAGAATTCCTCTTCGTAAGGCCAACCCGCGGCTTTTTTCGCCGCGTTGATCTCGTCCGCGCCCAAGGGTTCCCCGTGCGCCGAGGCTTTCCCTTGCTTATTCGGAGCGCCGTACCCGATTAGGGTTTTTATTTCAATAATAGACGGCTTGTCCGTGACGGATTTCGCTTCTTTAATGGCGTCCGCGATAGCGCCGGTATCGTTTCCGTCGGAAACCAATTGTACATGCCAGCCATACGCCTTGAATCTGTCGAGAACGTTTTCGCGGAACGCGATTCGCGTGTCGCCCTCTATGGTTATATTATTGGAATCATATAACAGAATCAGCTTGCCCAACCCAAGCGTGCCCGCCAAAGACGCGGCTTCCGCGGATACGCCCTCCATAAGGCAGCCGTCGCCGTGTAATACATAAGTATAATGATCGATAAGCCGCGCGTCGGGTTTATTGAACCTGGCGGCCAGATATTTTTCCGTTACAGCCATTCCGACGCCGTTCGCGATACCCTGCCCCAGCGGACCGGTGGTAACTTCAACCCCTATGGTGTGGCCGTATTCCGGGTGCCCCGGTGTAAGACTGCCCGCCTGGCGGAAATTCTTCAGATCGTCTATCGTAAGACCGAACCCGAAGAGATGAAGCAGTGAATACAGCAATGCGGAACCGTGCCCGGCGGACAGAATGAAACGATCCCGATCGGGCCATTCCGGGCTTTCGGGGTTTATTTTCAGGAAATCAGCCCACAGCGTATAAGCGGCGGGAGCGGCCCCGAGCGGCAGGCCGGGGTGGCCGCTTTTGGCCTTTTGAATAGCTTCCGCGCTCAAAAATCGAATGGTGTTAATCGAGAGTTCTTCTATCTTCGTCATAATAACCTCAATTTTTTGGGACGCTTTCCCAGTCTTTAATAAAGCGTTCAATACCGGCGTCGGTTAACGGATGCCTGCTCATCTGGACAATGACGTTATAAGGTACCGTCGCGATATGCGCGCCCAGTCTGGCGGCTTGTATCACATGGATAGGGTGACGGATACTCGCGGCGATAATCTCTGTCGATATGCCGTGTATATTAAAGATGTCCACGATTTCCTCAATCAAACGCATACCGTCCATCCCCACGTCGTCCAGACGGCCCAAAAACGGGCTGACATAAGAAGCGCCCGCCCGCGCGGCCAGCAGGGCTTGAGTAGATGAGAAGATCAGCGTGACATTGGTTTTAATTCCTTCCGCGTCCAGGATCTTGACGGCCTTCAGTCCCTCGAGGGTCATTGGAATCTTTATTACGATGTTCGGGTGTATCTTCGCCAGCGGTCTGGCCTCACTTACCATGCCCTCGTGATCAAGGCTGACGACCTCCGCGCTGATCGGTCCGTCTACTATTGACGTAATCTCCTTGACGACCTCAATAAAATTCCTGCCCTCTTTCGCGATGAGGGAAGGATTTGTCGTTACGCCGCAAATTACGCCAAAATCATTCGCTGCGCGGATATGCGCGACGTTGGCGGTATCGATGAATAATTTCATTATTATTCCCCTTTCATTTTTCATTAGTATATCATGGAAATATACCTATCGCAAGATTTGTGGTATAATGTTTATATCCCTATTAAACGTCTGGAAGTGTTAAATTAATGTCGCTTTTTACACCGGTAACGATATCTGACCGGGATTGGATATATCCCATGGTCTATGCCGAGAATACTCAAAACGCGGACTATAGCTTTATGAACCTGTTCGCGTGGAGTAAATTGTTCAAGATACATGCCGCTATGATTAACGGCTGCTGCGTAATCGAAACGATAATGGACGGAGATCTGACATACTCCTTTCCGCTCGGAGCTGATACAGACGAGCGGCTTAGGGCGGTTATCGAAACGCTGCGGGGTATTCGGACGGATAATCCCCTGCGTTTACAATCGGTTACGCCTGACGCGCGCGCGCGGCTTGAATCCTTGTTCCCGGGCAAATTCTCTTTCACTGCCCGCCCTGAACTCTTTGATTATATCTACCTCGCGGAAAAACTGGCGACTTTGGCCGGAAAAAAACTTCACGCGAAACGAAATTATATCAACAATTTTACCGCCGCGTTTGACTGGCGTTTTAAGCCTGTGTGCGTGACCGATCTACCAGAATGTGAAAAAATATTTGATTTGTGGGCAAAGAGCCGGCAGGACGGCGAAACGGATATAAGCGGCGAATGCGAAGCCTTTACAAAAATGCTGGACAATTTCGCGGCTCTGCGTATGGAGGGCGGGCTGCTGTACGCGAACGGAAACGCGTGCGCGTTTACCGTCGGTGAGCGGCTGTCCAGGGAAACATATGTGATTCACTTTGAAAAGGCGCGTCAGGACGTTATCGGCGCGTATCAAATGATAAACCGCGAGTTTGTCAGGCATGTGCTTTCACTGTATCCCGAATTGAAATATATAAACCGCGAGGAAGACATGGGGCTGGAGAGTCTGCGCAAGTCTAAAAGATCATATTATCCCGACTCATTTGTTGAAAAATATACCGCCGTATGGACGCGATGATACGCGTAGCGCCAGCCGAAAAGAGCGATTTCCCGGCGGTCGTCAGGATATGGACAGCGGTGTTCGGCGATACGGAGCGGGATGTCAGGCGGTTTTTAGATTTTTTCTATTCGCCCGGTTCAGCCGTTTTGCTGCTTGCGGACGGAAAACCCGCGGCGGCGGCTCAC
>JAISZF010000047.1 GCA_031269415.1 Clostridiales bacterium | reverse complement strand
GTGCATCTTTTTCAGTTCAGGGGATTCTTCCATAAATTTTATTTGCCTAAGTTTTTTTCAGCGTCCATATACTTAACTACATTAGTCAGCATCTCATGCGTTCCCTTTGATGTGGCTTTCAGTGAGCGTAACTCTTTGAGAACATAAGAAAGTAAATAAAGACGCTGATTTTTATCGAGCAGGTTTTTTTCATCTTTACCGCCTGTTGCCATGTCAGCCATAGCCAACATATCGCGGGCGTGGTCTGAAACAAACTTGCTGTGATACATAGCATAATTCGCGCATCTGTTCGATGACGTATAAATTCAGGTCGTTACGTTGCACATTGTCGAGCCGGCCCTCGTTACCTGTTTTTCTGGTAACGTTATCTATGTAACGTTTAACGTTATGGGCGCGTCCCTGAATATACTCCTGATGTTCTTCAATAAGTTCTTTGTATGCAGGATGTTTAGATGCGTAATTATCCATCCAGGATTGGTTACCGTCTATGATATTCAACATGTCGTCAAAAAAGTTCTCATTCAAAGAATATAACAAGTGCGCCTGTAAGTTTCGCTGATATTCCTGCGTTTTTTCTTCAAGAATTACCATTTTACGAAACATTGTGTCGATAATCGCTTGAGTTTCGATGATTTTATCCATTGTATTTTTCATCATTTCCGTAAATGCTAATTCCGCCCCCCCGTATACAGCAGTAAGCGGGACTAAATCTACATGGAAAATTTCAAACTTTACGTCGCCGCTTCCGCCACTACTACCGCTACCACCGCCGCCCTGTGCGAAAGCCAAAGACGTGCAAAATCCTAATAACATAACTAACAAAGTACGCATAATAAGCTATTCAATTTTAGTATTTAAATTTTCAAACTGTTTCCACCGTGAGGCTGTAAGCAGTTCACGATAAGCAAGCGAAAGAGTTCCCCGCATCTCGTGCATAACCTCATACATGTAGGCAATAATCTCGTCTCTGTCCTGATTGTTAAGCAGGTTTTTATTGCCATCAACCTTTGCAAAATCGTTTATTTTGGTTTGTATTTTAGTTAAATGAGTTGCAAATTTCAAAGTAAGAGCAATCATAGACGGCGTAAACCCGCCCGCGTCGCATAAACTCATACATTGAGGATAGAGATAGGCGATATCCTCTTTAAGTTTTGTAATATCTTTGTCCCTTTCGATATTAACCGCATCCCTTTGTGTTTTGCTTAAATACTTGACGGTAAGCAATTCCAATTCATAGAGTTGTTTTATGCGCATATTGATACTGTCCTGTTGCATCATAATAGTGCGCTGTTTTTTTGATATATGCGGGCGCATAATTCTAATAGTGAAAAATATGCCCATGTGATATTGTTGTTCAGGCTCGCGTATATAATAATGTATCCGGCGCACAGGTGAAAATCCTCCCGTACGCTTCCGGAGAGACGTCGTCTGTCGTACTTCCGCAGGGCATTTACGCCGTTGTAACGGACGGACGTATAAGGTAGCGATTAGGGATTGAATATAATGTAAATTCATTTGGAAAAAAAGGGCGAGCCGCGAGGTTCACCCTTTCCTTTCCTGTGCGCCGCACGAATAATCGGTTCGCGTCATTGCGAGCCCGAAGAGTGAAGCAATCCAGGCCGCACCATTGTCAGGCACGAAGCAATCCCGCTTGACAGTCCGTATGACAACAATTGTAGTATTATCCGGCAGTTGTCGGGTAACATCACGAAACCGTTCCACGGAGAGTGATTTTTTCCCCTGTTGGCTTCTCTCATTTTTAAACCGTGCGCAGTATAGATCAGTATCACTAATAGCCCGGATTTTGAACTAACTTTACATTTGCGTTCACAAAACTGTTTCGGATCGGCAACAAATAATCTTTGAAAGAGAATCTGTAATATTTGGCCGTCAGTTGCGTTTCCCGGTAGAAAATCTCATCGTCCGTACCTTCATCATTCAAGCCCCACATGCCGTCGGCGTCTGCGGCAAACCATTCTTCGGCAATTTTCCAGCGACGGAGATCATAATGCCACTGGGCTTCGAAAATGAGTTCTATCATACGTTCCCGCCGGATGGCGTCGACTAAAGCCTGTCCTGATTTGCCGGTAAAATAATTCATCGTAAGCCCTGCGCGTTCGCGGACTTTTGATAAATATCCGGTAGCAGAGGCGTCGAGCGAACCCTGATATTCCGCCGTCGCTTCCGCATATTCCAGATAAAGATCGGCAAGGCGCATCAGCGGCCAGGGAAAACGGGTCACACTCCATCCGCTGCCTCCCGCTTCCATTTTTCCATTGGGATGGATGGTTTTCTTTACGGAATAGGTGGAATACAAATGGTCGGTACCCTTATCGTAGCATCCGTTTTTTTCGCCGAATTTCATTTTAAGGGTATATTCCCGGCTCCCGTTAAACTCATAAAATCCGTTATCGTATCCTATGGCGGCATAGAAACGGGGTTCGCGGCGTAAATGCAGGTTGCAGGTTGAATCGCCTGCGGGTATTGCCATACGCCCCTCCGCCGTCCAGTTATATCCGAGATTCGGGTCTTCCTCCGGCGGCAGTCCGTTTTCGGTATGGAAAAGTTTTACGGCCGTAAGCGTCGAGGCAAGCGCTCCGACAGGGTTGGCTTCCCGGACGCTCCGCGTATCCACTCCCCGGACGGCTGCACAACGTTGCCAGCTGTTGTCTCCGTTAGCGTTGTACGAATGCCACGGGTCTCCGGTCCATGCCCAGATGATTTCGGGACTTGTAGCGCCGCGAACTATCATATATCTTGTATTCAGGTAAGCCTGCCGGAACGGCGTCCGCTGGTAACCGACAGGCTGTCCGTCGCGTACGGTTGTAGGATCGGCGCTGTTGTCGTAAGTAAACAGTCGGTGTCCCTGACTTTCGGCAAAGTCGATGGCTTCCTTGATTGCCGTCATTGCACGTTTCCATTTTTCTTTGTCGTACTGCTGACTCACTAGCTGCTCCCCGTCTACGCCTTTAAAATTTGCATAGGCCGTATTTCCATTGAACAGCGGGCTGGCCGCATATAGCAGCAGTTTCGCTTTCATGGCTTTGGCAACGACCTGTGAAGCGCGTCCGTAATCGGCGCTCTCCGTTCGAGGCGTCAGGTTTTTTATGGCTTCATCGTAAAATTCCGTAATCCTGTCAACACATTCGTCAAGAGGAAGGCGGGGACGAAATTCCATGCTGACGCCGTCCATGATGACGATGGGGCCAAAGTGCTGGAGCAACTGATGATGATAATAAGCAATCAGGAAATAAGCTTCGCCAATCCAGTTCCTTTTCTTTTCAGCATACACGCTCTCGCTCATCATAATCGGTTTCACCCCGTCAATATTTTCGAGGAACGTAAAACATTGCCGTATACCTTCGTAATACTGCGCCCAGAAATCGAATTTCGGGTCGGAAGAATTTGCTTCGCCATGATTGAACTGTACAAAAGGGAACCATTGAGCGCCCCAGTGGTAGGCTGCAACCATTTCGTTTGTCGTCGCCATTCCGATGTTGCGGAAGTTCCAGTAGTCGTTTTGATAGCTGTAGCAGGTGAACAGGAATCCCTCCGCCTTATCTTCGTCCTTGAAAGCATCCGCAAGTGTTGCGGTATCGTCCGGCACGATGTCGAGGTAATTACATGCCGTGATTGTAATACCCAGTATGAATGTAAATAATATTTTTTTCATGATGATATATATTTTTTGTTAGAAATTAAGTTGTAATCCTATTGAACCCGTTTTGAGCGTAGGATAAGTCAAACCGCGTCCGCCGCCCG
>JAISZF010000236.1 GCA_031269415.1 Clostridiales bacterium | reverse complement strand
CAAGCCGGTCGTGATTAACTGCGAGGTCGGCCCGGACGACAACGTGTTTCCCATGGCCGCGCCCGGGGCCGGGATTGATGAGTTGGTGATGGAGTAGAGGTATTCAGCCTGATGTCCATACTATCTCAAATAGCAACCGCAATTTAAACCAATAATTGTTTTCAGCAGCATGAAAGACAATATCGGTCTAACCAAGTTGTCTTGATATACCGACGGTAATCCGCTGGAACTGTATGGAACCAGCGCCTGTTGTTGTGTTTGATAAACCACCGTTTGAACCGAGGTGGAAACCGCGTTTTGCGCCAGGCTATCCCAAGTCGATTTCCCTACTATACCGTCCGCGGTAAGCCCAAACAACCGCTGAAACGCTTTTACCGCGTTTGCGGTACCGCTTCCGAATATCCCGTCAGCCGTAACCTTCGGTATATCTGGATATCGCGTGGAAACAGTGTTCAGATAGTTCTGGATAAGGTGTACATTTTCGCCCGACGAGCCCACTTTAAGCAAGTAGCCTGGATACGCCGGATATGATGGGTTGGATGGACCGGGCGAGGTTCCGGACGAAAGTCCATTATATATCTCAATTATTTTATTCCATGTGCCTTGTCCGATAATCCCGTCAGCGGATAAACCAAACAGGCGCTGGAACTCAATAACCGCGTTTTGCGTGGCGGGCCCAAATTTTCCATCCGGAGTTAAACTCGGGATTGACGGGTAAGCTTGCGATATCGCGTTCAAGTATGTTTGCATAAGCGTAACATACTGACCTTGCGAGCCAACGGCGATCAGGTAGCCTGGATACACCGGGTTGGAAGGCGTTTCAGGCAAGGAAGGCTGATTATTGTACTCGTAAACGATACGGCTCCATGTATCCCTTCCTATTATGCCATCGGCAGACAATCCGAACAAACGCTGGAACGCTATGACAGCGTTTTGGGTTGCCGTACCGAATTGTCCGTCAGGCGTGATCGCGGGTATAGACGTATACCGTTGGCTTAAAGCCCTCAAATATTCCTGCATAATGAGCACATTTTCCCCCGACGCCCCTATCCTGAGCAGATAGCCGGGATATTCGGGGTATGTGCCGCTTGGAGGGGTTGGCGTGGTCTCAGGCGGAACTTCCGGAGGTTCTTGAGGCGTTTCATGATATACAGACCAATAAACCTGATAGAGTTTTTGCCATGTGGCGGCGTTGACCGTCCCGGTAACAGGCAGGTTGAACATTGACTGAAAAGCCTTTACCGCGTCTTGAGTGGTTTGAGTATACCTTGAGTCCTCTATGACAGTTGGAAGTGTATTGTAAAACTGCGCGAGGTAATTGAGTATATACTGAATTTCAGCGATATACTGCCTTACGGTTATCTGGTTATAATCGCTGCTCGGTCCGATAGTCACAGTGGGCGGCGTTGTGGCGATACCTATACGTTCGCCCTCGCTTTCAGACTCGGCAAGCCGCTTTACCGCCGCGTAGATATAGGTTATCTTATACCAAGTCGCTTTCCCTATGATGCCGTCAGACGTAAGGTTAAACTCACTTTGAAAAGCTTTGACCGCGCTTGTTGTTTCGGCGTCGAATACGCCGTTGGGGTTTGAGAGTTTTGGAAGCCAATAGTTACCGCTTATCCTATTCAGATAATCTTGCATCAGCTTAACGTTTTCCCCGGACATACCCTGTTTAAGGACATAGCCCGGATAGGTTTCTGTAGTTGAAGTAAAGACATTGCTTTCCGCGAGTTCTACGTCGGCTGGATAATAGTAACGCAGGATTTGCATGGTTGAGTAACCCTTCTCCGCTAAATCCTCGCTGCCCCATTGCCAAAGTCCATTCTGGCAAAGTGTGTTTTTGCCGTCACAGTATGCCGAGAAAAACGGCTCGTTCCTTCCGGCTCGTCGGAGGTATACATTGAATATCTCGTCGACAATACGGGAGATATTATCCGGGATGGCCTTTCCCACAGTATATTTCTGATCTGTCTGTGTGCTGCTTGTGATATCAAAGGCATATCCTTGGCTTCTATACCAAACAGTATACAGCCTATTGAGCGTATACGTTATCTGGCAATAGATATTCGCGTAAAGCGCAGCCGGCAGCCAATCGGCGTAGATCTCGCTGGAGGCGACATTTTTCAAATAGTCTTTGTATGGAATTCTGATGTTTTGCGCGGAACTGGTGTAATAACCTAAATGAACTGTAATATAATCTGGTATTTTAACGGTATTCGTTAGGCCGTAGAGTTCTGTGAGGGGAGTTGAGTTTGCTTCAGGGGCACCGCGATAATCAGCGCCGTGTTCACGTGGTACATCCATTATCTGTGTATTTTCTGATGGGCTGGCGTTTTTAATTAACGGGCGCATTTCGATTGGCAGAGTTGATGATAGGCCGGCGTAAACTTCAACATTTGAAATATAAACAGATCCATAAAGCTGTGAAGCGGGTATCTCCACTTTGAAGAAACTAATATTATGGGAAACACCGGCAATTTCCGTAGGAGATATTTCCAACGGGACGTATTCCGTATTGCCGTCTCTGTTTGTTAAAAGGTTATAGAGCGGATTGTTGTTCTGATCCTGAATGAGTACCGTAACGCCCAACGCGGGAAGAGCGTCTCCGCCCAAGCGCAGTGTAACCCTTAAATAACCAATTGCCATTTTGATCACCTCTCATAAACACTGTAATGCACAAGCCGCCCTGTGAAAATCGCAATATTTTTCACGGCGGCTTGCGCAAAATGTACATCCAACTATATTGTTTACGTAGCTGATGTATTACAAATCATTTAACATTCAGATGGTTGAGTTTGCCGCTGCCACATAACTATTTTGAACATAGGTTCCTGTACCAGCCAAATTAACAAACGAAATATAAAAAGAATCGCTTTGATAATATCCCCGATGGACTACATAATAGGTACCATTGAATTCCGCAGTTCGGGAAGTTACATAATCACCAGATTCATTATAATATTCAATTTTAAAATTTGTTGAAGCGACAGCTAAAAGTTCTCCTTGAGATAGCAGATATGGAGAATAGCTAGAATCAACAGTAAAATCGAAACTCATGATGGTAGGTGTAAATGTGGCGTATTCAGTCGGTACTGTTGTTATATCAGCCTCATTTGTAGCAGTATAACTGGAATTCGTTGAAGTAGTTCCAGATGTATTGATGATTTTTGCATAATAGACATAGTCCGTCATTTGTTCGCTGGCAGTATATCTACCATTTTCCAGATTTGCTCCTGTAATCTTAACTGGAAAATCCTCGTCAAGATTATAAATTTCAATGGTAAAATCATTATCAGATTCCACAGTAAATGTACCTGGAACAAAATAATAAATGACTATGCCGTTAGCTCAGAATGTGGAATTCACGCCCATAAAAGCTATGGATTATAGCCGGTTTTGAAATCCATTGGACGAAAATCAGCATTCAGTGTCTGCGTTGGTACGTCT
>JAISZF010000227.1 GCA_031269415.1 Clostridiales bacterium | reverse complement strand
TGGCGTTGTGGTTGGAAGCGCCCGGTTACCGGACGTCGACCCCGGCGACGACGGCGCGTCCCAGTCCGACGGCAAACCGTCGGCCGCGGAATAGCCGCCTATGTTTATAACCGCGCCATTCACGCCTATCTTTTGCTCGACCGACCCGCTGCCGGATACAGTCAAGTCAAAGTCGCTAGTGAGTTTTTTAATGGACCCGCTGAGTTCAAGTTTAAGTCCTTGCGCGTGATTGTAAACGTCGTCATATGTACCGGAAAGTTTGACATTTCCGCCGAAAATATGGATCCTGCCCTTAACCGTCACATTCCTCAGAGTAATATCGCCGGCCCCAATACCCGGCGCGAGGATAAAGTCGCCTTCAACAGTCATATTCTCCACTGTCGCTCCCTGAGTGTTGACGACAACGGTTCCGGAAACGTTTTGATTATAAACCCCGCTCTCGGTCAGAAGCAGGGTAATATTTTGATCCAGGAACGCCAAAGATTCAGCCCTTGTCAGCGTGCCTTTCGGATTAAAGGTATTGTTCCCCTGCCCCGAAACGCCGCCGCGTTCCTGAAGCGCCTTGATATAAGGCTTTGCCGATTCACTTATCGCTCTGTCGTCCGCAAATGTCGTCGCTCCTGACGACGGCGAAACGGAAAGCAGTCTGGCAGTCATTACTGCGGCCTCCTCGCGGCTGAGAGCTTCGTTCGGCCTCACTTCACCGTCTGTCTTTACCAATATGCCCGCGGCGTTTAACTTGCTTATCGGCTCATAGAACCAATCGCCTTGGCTTACGTCTGAAAACGTGTTTACGCCGGTCGTTAAAAAAATCATGACCTTATTCAGTACAGACGAGAACTGTGCCCTGGTAAGAGGCTCGTCCGGCCGGAACGTACCGTCCTCAAATCCGACCACGACACTCTTGCCCTGCCATCTGCCGACAACCGCGCCAGCCCAGTGCCCGCTGACATCCGAAAATGACGTCGCGGCGGTCACGGGAACACCCGATAACAGTATTGCCGCGGTAAGTGCGGCAGTTGCGGTTTTACGCGCAAAGGATGAAAAATTTCGTTTCACTTTAATTCCCCTTCCTTAGATAATAAATAATCCCTGAATTATATTCTATATTTTACATAAAAAAAGTCAACTTTACAATAACTAATTCAAATTTATTTAAAATCATCACAAAAAACCCGCCGGTACGAAATGGCGGGTTTAACCAATCATTCTTTGACGCCGCCCAAGGCGACGCCGGCTATTATATACCTCGACAACAGGAAATAGATCACAAACAGGGGTATGGCGGTCAGCGACAGCCCCATATACACGGATCCGAGTTCCGTCTTATATATATCCCCGCGAAGCAGGCTTACCATTATCGGCATTGTGTAGCGCTCCTGATTAGTGAGTAAGATCATCGGCGTAAACAGACTGTTCCAACTCCCGACGAACGAGAAGATCGCCTGCGTCGCCAGAGCGGGTTTCATAATCGGCAGGATAATCCTGTTATACGTAGCGAACTCACCGGAACCATCGATCCTAGCGGCCTCCGTAATTTCAAGCGAAAGGGTCGCCAGCAGATACTGCCGCATAAAGAATACCATCGCCGGCGCCGCGATAGCGGGCAGGATCAGCGGCAGGAAATTGTTCGTCCAGCCCAGACGGTACATAAACTGATAAAACCCGATGCCGGACACCTGCGCGGGTATCATTAAAACGCACATGATAAATGTGAAAAATGGTTGGCGCAGCCGCCAGTCATACGCCACCAGCGCGTATGCCGTAAGCGATGAAAAGTATACCGAACACACTGTGGCTCCGGTGGATATTATCATGGAATTCATAAAACCCACCATGGGGTTGAAACTCTTGCCCAGCAGTATATTGAGGTTATCCAAAAAATGCGTGGAAGGCAGGAGGGAAACAGCGTGCCGCTGAATCTCGAATGTGCCCCGCGTGGCGTTCATGAACATTATCCAAAAAGGCAGTACGCTCATGATTGACAGCAGTATGCACACTATGTAAATGACGGCCTTAGCCGCGCTGACAGACGCCGTGTTCTCACGCTTCATACGACCGCCTCCCTTCGGCGCGCGGCTTTCCGTTCTTTTCGCTGCTTCGCGGCGTCCTTGTCGCGCATTATGTAGAACAGGATACTGGAGAGAATAGCGATTATTATAAACAGGATCATGCTGGCGGCGGCGGCCCTGCTGTACAAATAACTGCCGCTGAACGCCTGATTGAAGATAAACACACTGGCGGTGAGCGTCGCGTTATCCGGTCCTCCGTTCAGGAACAGCTTGGGTATGTCGAACATTTGGAGGCCGCCGATCATGCTAGTAATCAGCGTATACAGCAATATCGCCCGCAGGTTGGGCAGCGTTACCCTGAAGAAGATCTGCGCGCCGGAAGCCCCGTCTATGGACGCCGCCTCGAACAGTGTGGGGCTGATGCCCAGCACACCCGCGATCAGCACTATCATGGTGTTGCCGTACCACATCCAAAACTGTATAAACGCCACTATTCCGCGCGCGGTCCATTTCTGCAGCAGGAAGTTTATCGGCGTGTCCGACAGCCCGAAACGTTGAAACAGGTCGTTAACCGGACCCATGGGATAGCCGAACAGCGAGTTGAAGAGTATGGCTATGGTGGCCGCCGTAATGATGTTGGGCATATAGAGCAGAATCTTGAAGGCTCCCTGCCCCTTTACCTTAAGGCGCTGATTTGTGAACCAAGCGGTCAGCAGCAGCGCCAACAGGACCTGAGGGATAAAATTTAAAACCCATATTATCGCGGTATTTCGCAAAGACGATATGAACGACGGATTATTCAGCACTGTCTTAAAGTTCTGAAGCGGATCGGGCAATACGTTAAAATTGGTCGTCGCTACCCCCTTTAGATCCGTAAATCCGATAAAAGCCGTATAGACGATTGGATAAAGTGAAAATATCAAAAAGGCGAGTACGAACGGTAAACAAAAGATGTACCCATATTTAGAATAACTGACGCTCTTTCGGCGCACGAACCATCCCCCCAATAAAAACAGGCGGGCGTTTATCCCCGCCCGCCCATAAACTTATTCCACAATTATGTCCAGATTGTCCGCCACTTGCTGCTTGAAGTCTTTAATAGCGTCTTCGCGGCTCTTGTTGCCGGCTGTGTATTCGCGTACCTGGCCGCGCCAATAGCCGTTGATCGTTTCGTCAAACTGTGTCAGGTTCTTGCCTGTGGCGCTGGCACCCGCGGGCACGAACACGTCAAACATGTTCTGACCGCCCAGGAAATCCAGCGCGCCGTCGGATTTAGACATAACCGTACCGGAGCCGACGGTGTCTTTAGTGCCGCCAGGTCCGTTCAGAGTGCCGTTTGCCCAGAAATACTGCAAACCGGTATCGGAGGAATCCAATGTGATCCACTCGATAATGTCGCCGACCGCGTCTTTCACCTGGCTGTCTTTATTGCCCAGAACCCATGTGCCGCCCCAGAAGAAACCGATCGGAGCCTCGCACACGGCCCAGTCGCCGTATGTACCCTCGCCGGATACCGCTCCGCCGGAATTGCCAGCCATTACATAATTTATCAGCCAAGCCGGCCCGAAGAAACCGAAGACCTTCTTCTGGTTGGCATCTTTCATGTCGGCGTACCAGGCGTCGGTCCAGTCCTGTGTGTCATTGTGATAACCGTTGTCTTTCAGCGCTTTTGACAGATCGATGAACTCTTCGCGCTTAGGATCCAGATATAGTTTTCCATCCGCGACCCAGCCCTGATCGGAGCTGTTCTCTATGGCGTGCCAAATGTCGCCGTCGCCGGAAACTACGCCATAGCCCTTAGCCTTTAACTCTTCGGCGGCAACGAAGAATTTGTCCCAGCCAGGACCGACCTTGTCTTTTATGGCAGCCGGATCGTCGGTACCCCAAACGTCGCTGGCGATGGAACGGCGGTAGATAAACGCGCCGCCGGTGGCCTGATAGCCGAGGCTCACAAGCGCGCCGTCCCCGCGCGTGCCGATGTCGATCGTGTACTGCGCGATGTCCGCTTCGTTAACCATCGCGTCAACACCAATGCCTAAATCTTTATAAGGCGCGGCGAAAGAAGACATGTCACCCTGAGTGTACTTCAGCACGAAAGCCGCTTCGGCGCAGTATATGTCAGGCGCGTCGGAACCGCCGGCCAAGGCTTGATCCAAAGCCGGCTGATAAGCGCCGTCCGTTGTGGCGATGATGGTAGTTTTGATCTCGTAATTCTGAGCGAATTCCGGATTTAATTCCTGATACTTGGTCATCATGTTCGGCACTTCATCCGTGAAACTCCACAGGTTAATAACCTGTTTCGCTCCGCTTGAATCGGTTGTTTCAGCCGCCACGGAATCGCTGGACACGCTCGCGGTGTAATTCCTCGAACCGCACGCGGCTAGTGAGAACGCCATTGCCGCGGATAAAGCTAGTGATACTACTCGTTTCATTCAATACCCCCTAAAATTTAATTATCACTTTCTACTATATATGTATAACACTTACAGCAAAAATGTCAAGAGGTTTTTTCAGAGCTGAAGCATGAACTGATTTAAGAAAGGTGGCGACACCGCCACCAGTAAAGAGTACGACCAAATAAGCAATAAAGTGTATAAAAAGGGATATTCATGCTAACAAACAAATTTT
>JAISZF010000216.1 GCA_031269415.1 Clostridiales bacterium | reverse complement strand
AAGGCGTATCCATATATAAAATTGACGGTGAACGAAGCGTTTCCGCGCGTCTTATTGGTTCGCAGGCATGAAAAGGACAAGGCGAAGTATTTCGGTCCGTATACCAGCGCGGGCGACATTCGCGAATCGCTTGACTTAATACGCGCGATCTGGCCGTTACGTGTATGCTCGCGGAAATTGCCGAAGGAGATAGGGAAGGAGCGCCCATGCCTGAACCACCATATCGGCAGATGTAAAGCCCCGTGCGCAGGGCTGATTAACGAGGTGGATTACAATAAGATTGTCGACGAGGTGCTGCGATTTTTAAGCGGCAAACATGAGGATGTAAGGAAACGCTTGGCCGACGAAATGGGGGAAGCCGCGGAAAAACTGGAATTTGAGCGCGCGGCTGAATTGCGCGACAAACTGAACGCTTTGGAAACCCTGCTGGAGAAACAGAAAGCCGATACGGCGTCCGGCGAGGACGCGGACGTAATCGCTTTCGCGCGCGCCCATGACGAGGCGCTGTTTCAGGTATTCTTCATCAGGGGAGGTAAGATTGTCGGCAGGGAGCATTTCATGGTAAACCGCGTGGAGGAGTTAACACGCCAGGAGGTAATGACGGAATTCATAAAACAGTTTTATGCGGAGGCCGCGTTTATACCCCGGGAGCTGATACTGGAAACCGATATAGAGGACAAGGATGTAATAGCCCAGTGGCTGTCGGGCATGAAGGGAACGAACGTAGCGATAAATACGCCGCGGAGGGGAGAAAAACGCGAGTTAACGGAACTGGCGGCCAAGAACGCAATTCTGACTCTCGAACAGTTCGGGGAGCATATCAAACGCGAGAAAGCGCGCGCCGACGGGGCGCTGGATGAGATAAAACACGCCCTGGGGCTGTCCGCGCCCATAGATCGGATAGAGGCGTATGATATTTCAAACATACAGGGCTTTGAGTCCGTCGGCTCGATGGTGGTGTTTGAAAACGGGAAGCCTAAAAACAGTGATTACCGAAAATTCAAGATAAGGGGGGTTATAGGACCCGACGACTACGCGAGCATGGAAGAGGTGATCGGCAGGCGTTTTAATCGATATGTATCGGGCGACAGTAAGTTTGCCAAACTCCCGGACATACTATTTATAGACGGGGGCAGGGGACAGGTTCACGCGGCGGAAAAGGCGATAGCCGCGCTGAATGTCAAGATCCCCGTATGCGGTATGGTTAAGGACGACAAACACCGGACGCGCGGGCTTTTTTTCAGGGAAAACGAGGTCATTCTGCCGGCCTCGACGGAAGGCTTTAAACTTATAACCCGCATACAGGACGAGGTTCATCGGTTCGCGGTGGAGTATCACCGTAAACTGCGGGCAGACACACAGATTCGTTCGCTGCTGGATGATATTAATGGCATAGGACCAGCGCGGCGCAAGGCGCTGATGAGCCACTTTAAATCCATTGAAAATATTCAAAAAGCCGATTTGCCCGAGCTGGAGCAAGCCGAGGGCATGAATAAAAGGGCAGCCGAAGCTGTGTACAAGTATTTTAGGCGCTAAGATTCGGTTAGCTATTGAAGTTCTATGAAATTTAGTATATATTAAAGACATATAATTGTAACATTTTCATAAGAGGACTGCGAGGTAGCAATATGTATACGGTTTCTCTCTCAAGCTTAATTCAGGAATTTGATCTCAAGATATTGACGGAAGGGGTAGAAATAGCCGACAAGGCGATCAGCCATCCGGAGATCAATCGCCCAGCTTTGCAATTGGCGGGTTTTTATGATTATTTTGATTCCGATCGCCTTCAAATTATTGGAATTGTGGAATACACCTACCTTCAAAAGATGGATTCCGATCTGCGCAAGGAGACGCTCCGCCGGATGTTTGCCTATAAAATACCATGTTTGGTAATCTGCCGGGGTATGAAGCCGTTTCCGGAGATGATGCCGCTGGCTGAGGAATATGACATCCCGGTGCTGAGCTGTCGGGACAGCACGACTGACTTCATGGGTGAGGTGATTAGATGGCTTAAGGTTCATCTCGCGCCGCGTATTACCATGCATGGCGTCTTGGTTGATATCTACGGCGAGGGCGTGTTTATCATGGGGGAAAGCGGCATCGGAAAGAGCGAAACCGCGCTGGAGCTGATAAAGCGCGGGCATAGATTCGTCGCGGACGACGCCGTGGAGATCAAACGGGTATCGCATCAAACGCTAATCGGAAGCTGCCCGGAATTAATAAAATATTTCATCGAGCTTCGAGGCATAGGAATAATCGACGTACGGCAGATGTTCGGCGTCGAGTCGCTGAAAACGACCCAGCAGATAGATTTGATTATTAAGCTGGAACAGTGGGATCAAAACAAAACGTATGATCGGTTGGGTCTGCATGAAGAGTACATGGAGATTTTAGGGAATAAGGTGATCTGCCATTCCATTCCTATCCGTCCGAGCCGTAATCTGGCTATTATCTGCGAATCGGCGGCCATAAACCACAGACAGAAGAAAATGGGCTATAACGCGGCTCAGGCTCTGAACGAACGTGTCTCAAACAATATGAGTGTCCAGTAATAATCCAGTATATCAAATAAAGCGGCGTTGATAATAATATCAGATCGGAGTGTGCTGTTTGAAATCTCTGCCTCATGTTTTAAAAGATTACAATGTACTTTACGATGAACCCTTGCTCAATCACACAACGTTTAAAATAGGCGGCCCGGCCGACGCGCTGGCGCTGCCGGAGAGCGGAGACGAACTGAGAACGCTGTTATGTGTTCTGAGAAATGAAAATATCCGATACATGATTATGGGGAACGGCAGTAACCTCCTGTTTCCCGACAGCGGATTCAGAGGGGTTATAATCTCCACAACGCGGCTGACCCGGCTGGTTGTTTCAGACAACATCGTTTACGCGGAGGCGGGGGTGCTTATGTCCAAAACCGCCGCTGAGGCCATGAGGGCGAGCCTGACTGGTTTGGAATTCGCGTCGGGCATTCCGGGTACACTCGGGGGCGCGGTGTTCATGAACGCCGGAGCGTACGGCGGCGAGATTAAAGACGTGTTTTTCAGCGCGGAGATATTAACCTCCGACGGTTCAATACAAGAAATAAGTCCTCCGGAAATGAATTTTGGATATCGCAAAAGTATTATTCAGGAAAACGGTTCTGTGCTGCTCTCCGCTGTTTTGAAGTTGCGGTTTGGAGATTATGAAGAAATAAAAGCCAAAACAGACGAGCTGACACTGGCGCGCCGATCGAAACAGCCCATAGAGATGCCCAGCGCGGGCAGCGTGTTCAGAAGGCCGCCCGGCCATTACGTGGGCAAATTGATTATGGAGAGCGGGCTGCGAGGATATTCCGTCGGCGGCGCGCAGGTATCGGAAAAGCATTGCGGATTCATTGTAAACAAAGGCGGGGCGAGCTGCGACGACGTACTCAGGCTTATAGATCACATCCAAACCACGGTCTTTAATAACTTTAAGGTTTCGTTGATTCCGGAAATTCGTATTGTACGCTGATTACTTTGGAAGGGGTTCCTCATGCAATTCTTGATTGTTACGGGCATGTCCGGGGCGGGCAAAAGCACTGTACTGAAGTTCCTGGAAGACGCGGGGTTTTTCTGCGTGGATAATCTGCCGCCTTTGCTTATATCCAAGTTTGCGGAGGTAGCCTCTCACAGCAAAATCATGCAAGTGGCGCTGGGTATAGACGTGCGCGGCGGCAACCTGTTTAACGATTTGTTTGCGGAGCTGGACGCCCTGTCCGCGGACGGTTTTGAATACACGATACTCTTTCTGGACGCGACCGACGAAGCCCTGATCAAGCGATATAAGGAAACGCGTCACAACCATCCGCTGGCGTTGAATGAAAGGGTTACCACCGGCATTGAGAGGGAACGCGTTCTGCTGTCTAACGTAAAGGCCCGCGCCAGTTTTATCGTCGATACCAGCAATATATTGCCAAGGCAATTGAAAGAAACGCTGAACGAGATTATTATAAAGAAAAAGGAATTCAACAGTTTGATAATAACGATTGTGTCATTTGGCTTTAAGTACGGCATTCCCGATGACTCCGATCTGGTGTTTGATGTCAGGTTTATCCCCAATCCCTTCTATGTGGCGGAACTGAAGGAATTAACGGGCATGGACGCGCAGGTGCGCGAATATGTGCTGGAGCATGAGACTACAAAAACATTTTTAAAGAAATGGCTTGATTTGATTACATTTTTGATACCGCACTACGCGGAAGAAGGCAAGAATCAATTGGTCATCAGCGTGGGCTGCACCGGCGGCAAACACCGTTCGGTCGCGCTCGCGGAAGCTCTGTACCGAGACATGACCGATAAGGGGTTCACCGCGGTAGTTTCCCATAGGGATACCGACAGAGATTCCAAGCAGATATAACCAATAATAGAAACAGGTGGGGGATGTGTCATTCTCATCGCTGGTAAAAAAAGAATTGTGCGGGGTTTACGGCGCGGAACACTGCGCCGCGGCGGAAATAGCGGCTATTGTCAGCGTGTGCGGTACGGTTAACGCGTCAAACATAAGAATACAGACGGAAAACGCGGCTGTAGCCAAAAAATATTTTCGCCTAATAAAAAAACAGTTCAAGCTTCAAGGGGATGTTTCAATCAGAAACAGCCGTCAGTTCAGCAGAAGCAGGGTATACAGCGTATCCACGCCGATCATTGAGAAGATTCTTAACGCTGAAAAGAAAGGAGGGTTTAACAGGGAATGCTGTAAGAGAGCTTATATAAGAGGCGCGTTTTTATCGGGCGGTTCTCTCTCCGATCCCGAAAAGGCGTATCATTTGGAATTTGTAAACGCTGACAGGCAAAAAAGCGAATATTTGGCTGATATTATCCACAGCTTCGGTTTGAAGGCCAGAATAATCGAACGTAAGGCTCATTACATTGTTTACTTAAAAGAGGGGGAAAATATAGTTGATCTGTTGAATATTATGGGAGCCCATCTGTCATTGATGAATCTTGAAAACACACGAATCGTCAAGGACATGCGAAACAACGTCAACCGTCAGGTCAACTGCGAAACCGCTAATCTGTCAAAGACAGTCCGGGCGTCTGTTAAGCAGATAAATGACATAAATACCATTGCCCGGATTAAGGGACTCGGTTATTTAAGCGATCAGCTTGAGGATGTCGCCGAGCTCAGGCTCATGTATGAGGAAGCCAGTTTAAAGGAAATAGGGGCGATGCTCTCGCCGCCGGTAGGCAAGTCGGGAGTTAATCACAGATTGCGTAAGATCAGCGAAATTGCGGAGAATTTAAGGGGAGGTTTTTATGATTGAACGTAATATTCAAGTGCTTGCCAGTCTGGAAGCCAGGCCTGCGGCTTTATTTGTCCAAACGGCCAGCCAGTTCGCGAGCAGCATTCATCTGTGTATGGACAATAAAACGATCAACGCCAAGAGCATTATGGGCGTCATCTCGTTAGGCGTTCTCGACGGTCAGAATGTGACCATCATAGCGGAAGGCCAGGATGAAGAGCAGGCGGTTGACAAGCTGGAGAGGTTTTTAAGCGCGGTATGAAGGGTATTTGGAGGTCGATATAACTTTGTTAGTTGATACGGTGATATTGATTGTCTTAATTTTATGCAACGGACTGTTTGCCGCCAGTGAAATCGCCATTATCAGCGCTAATCAAAACCGCCTGCGCAAAAAAGCTGAGAGCGGCGATAAGAAAGCGCGTCTGTTGCGCAAAATGTCTGAGGAGCTGAGCAATGTACTTGCCGCTATTCAGATTGGCATATCAATTATTGCCTTGTTCTCCGGAGCTTACGCCGCCACATCCTTTTCGGGCGGTTTAACCGCTATGTTCATCCGTATGGGTATCCGACTGCCGGAAGACGCGCTGGCGACTATATCCGTGTTGATTATCACACTGATTTTGGCGTATGTTAACCTGGTGTTCGGCGAATTGGTGCCCAAGCGAATCGCTATGAAGAAAGCGGACACGCTGGCGCTGGCCGCGGCTCCGCCGATCCATTATTTTTCCGTTTTAATCAGGCCGGTGGTTAAGATATTGTCCGCGTCCACGAATTTCTTTTCCAAACTGGTCGGCGTGGATATAAGCGAATCGTCTGACGACGTTACAGAGGAAGAGATCCGGCTGATGGTAGACGCGGGCGGAGATACCGGGGCAATAGACGAATCGGAAATGGAAATGATCAATAACGTGTTCGAGTTCGACGATAAAACCGCGGATGATATATGCACGCACCGGACGGATATAATCGCGCTGTCTGTGGACGCCGGCACGGATGAATTGACGGAAGTGCTCGACAGCGAAAAATTCTCACGCATACCTGTATATGAGGACAATATTGATAACATTGTCGGAATACTGCATATTAAGGACTTAATTAAATACATAATCCACAACAAACTTCACGAGGTAGATCTGCGTCAGCTCATCAGAAAACCGTATTTTGTGCCATTTTCCGTCAAAACCGATGAATTGTTCGAATATATGCAGAAGAATAAGATTCACGTAGCGGTAGTATTGGACGAATACGGCGGCACCTTAGGGCTAATCACCATGGAGGACCTTATTGAGGAAGTCATGGGAAATATCTTTGACGAGTACGATGATGAGGAAAAGCCGGACATTGTTCCGATTGATGAGAATACGTTCAAAGTAAGCGGCGGGGCGGATCTGCAGGAAGTCAGCGATTATTTTGACGTAATGCTGCCGACGGACGATTACAATACCTTAGGCGGTTTTATAATCAGCCAGCTTGGCCGAATTCCGGCCGAGGAGGAACAGCCTGAGATAGAGTTCAACGGTTTGGTGTTTAAGGTCAACAAGGTTGAGGAAAAACGGATCTCCGAGGTTTTTCTGTGTAAGGTCGAATGATAACAGGCCGCCGCGTAATACGGCGGCCTGTTTGAGTGGGTGAGAGATAAAACTATTCGCGAAACAATAGTTTAACGAATAGTTTGGTGGACTGAAGTCCCTCCCCTATTTTTCATTTGACAAATTATTACGAAAGTATTAAAATAGTCTTAATATTATACATAGATAGGAGGGCAATTATTGATTATACGAAAAAAAGCCTGCGGAAGGCTTCTATCAATCTTCCTATTACTCAGCTTATCCGCCACTCTTGTTTACGCTGATGAACCGCCTTGGGCGGTTCCCGCTAAAACGGTTACAAAATACGTCACGGATCGCGTAAACTTCAGAAGCGGACCCAGCACTGAAACGGACATCCTTCTTACGTTTAACCGAGGCGACGATGTGGAGTTCATATCCATCTACAACTATGAATGGAGCGCCGTAATTCACGGCGGCACCAAAGGTTTTATCAAAAGCGAATTTTTGAGCTTGGATAAACCTGTCGAACCTTTGGTCGAATTAATGGAATGGAGCGAGGTTAAATCCATTTTTACCATAGGAGTGGCCGCCGAGGTCTATGATGTCCGAACCGGGCTTACATATTACGTGAAGAGTTTTTCCAACGGTATGCACGCGGATGTCGAGCCTGTTACAACACAAGATACTGAGATTATGAAGAGTACATACAACAATCATTGGGATTGGGACGGCCGCCCGGTTTGGGTCACAATTAACGGCCATACCATAGCCGCGGCTATTAACGGCATGCCGCACGGCGGCGGCGTAAACGGCGATAACGGCATGAACGGCCAGGTATGCCTGCATTTTAAGGGCAGTACCGTACATAATGGAAATATGACATATTCACGGCAGCTTCAGGCCGTGGTTACGGAGGCTTATGGGGCTTCCTGATAATGGTTGCGTACATAGTTATAATAAGCCGGATTGCGCCAGCTATTGGCGCTATCCGGCTTGTTTTAGAGTATTTCCGCCTAAATCAGTTGCACGCTACTGTCTCCATACAAGATCTCCAACCCGCGATCCCAATTCCCGTCGGACAGCAAACGTTGATGATATATGCCCCAGCAGCGCCCGCAAGAGAAGAATATTTTAAGTACGGCGCGGCTCATCTCCTAACCTCCGCGACGCCGCTTAAGCGCAACTCCCGTGAGGAAGCGCCCACAGAAATATAACGTGGCCGCATGGGCAGAATCCATTTATTTTCTGTTGTGTCAAAATACGATAGGCTGTCGTTGGAAACGAATAATTTTACTTGCTTCGTTTCTCCCGCTTCCAGTGATACGCGGGCGAAAGCGGCTAAAATCTTAGGCGACGCCTTTATATGATTTGGCAGTACGTCCGGTCTGTGCGCGTAGCACTGGACGACTTCCTCCCCTACTCTGCTTCCCGAGTTTTTGAGGAAAAATTCGACAATAATACCGTCCTTGTTCGTTTCAAGGCGCAGATCGCTGTAAATAAAACGCGTATAACTCAAGCCGAAGCCAAATTCAAACAAAGGTTCAGTATTGTTTTCATCAAACCATCGATAACCCATATTTACGCCTTCGGTAAAATACGATACGTACTTTTCTTCAACGTTCTCCGACCAAAGTCGCTTTTGGACACCGCAACGCTCCGGATGACCCGGCGCGTGCGGGGCTGTATCCGCAAGACGTTTTGGGAAAGTTACAGGCAGTTTTC
This sequence comes from Clostridiales bacterium, assembly GCA_031269415.1. Classification (GTDB taxonomy): domain Bacteria; phylum Bacillota; class Clostridia; order Lachnospirales; family WQUN01; genus JAISZF01. The sequence continues at coordinate 7,679 of JAISZF010000216.1, read as the reverse complement.
CGCCCGGATTGACCCGCCCCGTCAGTATGTCGACGGTCGCGTATCCGCCTTCCTGCCCGGGGTACCACATTTCAAGCACGCCCTTCACCTGATCCAACCACGGCATTGCCACAGGATCTCCGCTGTTAATCACCACTACCGTATTAGGGTTCGCTTTCGCAATCTCCGCGATAAGCCTGTTTTGGCATTCTTCCAGATCCAGCGACAGACTTGGGCTTTTATGCCAGGCGAAAATAACCGCCTTATCCGCTTTTGCGGCTGTTTCCGCCGCCTCACGTATGTTTTCCGCTTCCATTGAGGGGGTTACCCAGCACAAACGAACTCCTACAGGAATTTTATATACGCTGCAAGCTGTCAATCGTATATCATACGGTTTTCCGGCTTCCATGTAAACATAGCCGCCTACGTTATTCCACCCGTCAAGAGTGGGAACAACGCTTGAATTCGGCGCCGCGCCGCCATTGCGAAGCACGCGGTACCCTGAGCCCAGGCACTCAAAAGGCGCTCTCTCGGCGTGCCTGAAATACAGGTTGCCGGAAGTAACGATCTCCATTTCCCATCCGCGCTTAATATTTTTAGCGAACTCTGATACGCCGGGCGTATATGTTTGAAGGCTCAGACGGTGCCAGCCGGTTTCATCGCTGATAATCGCGCCTTCCCATAGATAGAAAGGCACAACTGTCATTCCGTCGAATTTCATTTCCAGAGCCGGAAGCGCCGTTTCATTCGCAAAACACACTTGCCTGTCCGTGACTGTATCTTCTTCCTCTGAAAAGCACTCCGGCAGACTCTCATGCGAACCCCATTCCGGCAAATCAACTATACGCCTCGACAGGCCATTTTTCCGCCCCGAACGCGTGATAAGGCCGGAAGCCGGTACAACCACTCCTTCAAGATCATTTCCCACAGCGAACAGAATGCTGTCCGCTGCTCGCTTACTCAGGGCTTCCAGCGAGCCAATCCTTCTGTCCGGAAAGCCGTACGAAGCTTCCTTAAAGACAGGCGCGGCGGTTTGACGCGCCGTCGGTCCAATTAGCGCGATTTTTTCATTCTTAATGTCCAGCGGCAGGACCTCGCGGTCATTCTTTAATAAAACCGCGGTCTTGATGGCGATTTCCTTTGCGTCTCGAATGCCCGACTCTTTGATTTCCTCCGTCAGAGGTCCGGGGAGCCGTTGTGCGTCCAACATGCCGAATCTATCCAGCGTATTAAGATAATACCCTACGGCCTTGTCCAAGTGATCCTCTGTGACGGGCGAAGCGGGATCTTTTATTTCATCTATTAGCATTTGACCGTAAACGGACTTTGCACTTCCGCCGTCCACGTAGTCGTTGCCGGGCATTTCCAACGTTACGTTTTCCATAATAGAGAGCGGATTAAACAAGCAGTGCCAGTCGTCCAGCAAAAAACCGTCAAAGCCCCATTCGTCGCGGCAGAGTGTCTTGTTCATTTCAGTAAACTCGCTGGTCCATATGCCGTTGACCATATTATAGTTGGTCATTGCGGAAGCCACGCCCGCACGGATTGGAGCCTCAAACACGCGCATGTAGATCTCCCTTAACGCTTGCGTTCCGATTACACAGGCCGGCGAGCCTTGCGCGGTTCCAGTGCTTGAGCCGAACATTTGCTTTAAATTGGCTATACACTTGTTGTCACGCTGAATGCCGACGGCTTCGGCAGCGCCCATCCGGGAATTGAGAAAGGGATCCTCGCCGTAGGTCTGATAATTGCCTCCGTTACTGCCGTGAATATCCGCGACGGGATCCCTGACTATATTCACACGCGGGGTTAATATAACGTTCATACCGGCGCATTGGGCCTCGCGGCCAAGAGTTTCCCCGTACCTCCGGCTTAATTCCGCATCGAAAGAAGCGGCAAGACCAACCTTTGCCGGCAGCATGGTGGCGTCCCAGCTTACGTTTACGCCGGATTCGCCGTCACAGATGAATATATCCGGTATACCCAGGCGTTTTACGCCTTCGACGAAACCCGCCTGATTACCCAGATAATTATCTCCCGTTTTGCCGTGAACCAAATGTATCTTCTCTTCCGAAGTCATTTGCGCGATAAGCGAGTCAACTTTTTTATTGCCCGTTACTTTTTTCACGCCTAAAACGCCTTCTTCCATTTCCGAAATCTGATCAACGCGCTTCATGTGCCGACCGCCCTCAAACTCCGTTCCCAGCCACATGTCCGCAAGCATCACGGCAAGCTCCCTGCCCACAACGTTCGCGCCCAGCGCAAGCATATTGGCGTCGTTATGCTTGCGCGACATCACCGCTGAGTAAGGATCGGAACATACCACGCACCGAATCCCTCGCGTTTTATTCGCGGCGATGGACATCCCCACACCCGAGCCGCAGCATAAGATCCCTTTTTCGCATGAGCCGGACGCAACGGCGGCGGCGGCTTTCGCTGCGTATACCGGATAGTCGCGGCGCTTGGGCGAGTAAACTCCGAAATCTTTGTAGGATATGCCCTGCCGCTCAAGATACTCGATTATATATTTTTTCAGTTCCAAACCGATATGATCGCTCGCAAGCGCAATCATCGCAGGCCTCTTTCTTAATATGACATTAAATCCGCGTAGGCGGTCAACTTTTTTAGGTGATTTTTATATGCTCCGTACAGACCGTCAGCGTGTTCCCGCAACGTTCGTTTGTTGTTGGTGAATCTGTGGATACTGGTAGCGTAATCAACCTGTTTGATCCATTCCTCTGGCAGTGAACGCGTCCCGTCCAACGCTCCGGAAATACCGGCGGCTACGGCCGCCACACAGTCCGTATCGCGCCCAAGGTTGACGGCTGTTATAATGGCTTGCTTCAAATTAGCGTTTACAGTTTTAAAGACACAGATACCCTTTGTTACGACCTCATTGGCGTAGCTGATATTATAAGGCATGCCTATCCCGTTATAGCGCTCTTGGAATGCCTCGCGCAGGTCCTTATAATCACGGCAGTCTTTCGTATAATCCAACGCGCCCTTAATCTCGTCCACAATATTTAATCCCGCGTAGTCAGCATACCATCCGTCGTCGCGTGCATCCACGCGCTGACGCTCGTCTAGGTTGTTAAAAATAGCTTGGAGGACACTGTCCAATGTGGCGTCCGGCTTCGTGGCCGCCGCTATTGCCACAGCGGTGACACACGCCCATTTCAATCCCCTGCTGTTAGTAGTCTGGTAAAGTTGGCCTACTTCCAATACGTCGTCTATCGCGCCTTCTATATCGCCGGCGTTTATCAGCCCGATGGGGTGGCAGGCCCTGGAAAAGCTGTTCAGCCCTGAATAATCGCAAAAACGACCCAACTCCCTTGCGGGGACAACCGTCTTGGCTATCTTCAATAATTCTCCCTCAAACGGTTCGCATATGCCTCCGGGCGCGCCCGGCTGGATATCGCGCACCCAAATTTTTCTTACATCCTCAGCGCTGACTCTGCCGCCCTTCTCTATAATAGCTGTTATCATTAGTTTTTGCCGATCTATGCCATCCTCCGTGGTACCTGCCGCGCGCAGCCAGCCGTTATTGTAATGTTCGTATGGATACAGGTTATCCAAAACCCCGTAGGTTGCTTCTATGCGCTGATAATTCCATCCTTCTACTACCGCTCCCATGGAAGAACCGATGTGAGCGCCGCATATGCAGCCGTAAAACTTATCCCTTAATGTTACGCTCATAAATCTTCCTCCTACTCTATATCCATCAGAGCGGTAAAAGCGTTTATATTCCGCAAACGCTTCTGAAAGGCACCGTAGAGACCGTCCGAGCATTCCCTAAGCGTCCGCTTATTATTGGTGAATCGATGGATACTTGAGGCGTAATCCACCTGACTTATCCATTCTTTCGGGATGCTTTCCGCGCCGTTCAGCGCTCCGGATAATCCCGCCGCCACAGCCGCCAGGCAGTCGGTGTCGCGTCCCATGTTTACCGCCGTAATAATTGCCTTTTTCACATCGCTTCCCGCGAACTTGAACACCACTACGCCCTTGGTGACAATCTCATTCGCAAAAGCAAGAGCGTAAGGCATACCTTCGCCATAATAGACCTTATCCATAGCTATGCGCAATTCTTTGTAATTTTGGCAATCTTTTGTCAATTCTAAAGCCTTTTTCAGTTCATCTGCGATATTTACCCCAGCGTAGTCCGCGTACCAGCCGTCGTCGCGGCCTTCAACACGTTTTCGATCATCCAAATTGTTAAATACAGCCTCCAGGACGCTTTCAACAGTAGCGCCGGGCAGCATTGCCGCGGCAATTCCCGCCGCCGTTACGCACGCCCATTTTAGGGCGTTGGAATTGGCATAATGATAAACCTGCCCCACTTCCATTACATCGTCGATGGCCCCACGTATGTCCCCGGCGTTAATCATACCGACGGGGTGGCAGGAGCGCGAAAAGGTAACCAAGTTGGCGTAGTCGCAATATCGGCCAATATCACGGGCCGGTATGGATGTCTTGGATATTTTAAGCAGTTCCCCTTCGTATGGTTCGGAGATACCGCCCGGCGCTTTCGGATTTATGTCTCGCACCCAGATTTTGCGCAGGTCTTCCGCGCTGATCCGGTCATTCTTCTCAATAATGGCGGTGATCATCAGCTTTTGGCGGTCAATGCCATCCTCTGTCGTACCCGCTTCGCGCAGCCACCCGTTATTGTAATGCTCGTAAGGATACAGCGCGTCGAGGGTTCCGTATATCTCATCGGTTTTTTCGTGCGGCCATCCCTCAACGACGGCCCCCATCGCGGAGCCTATGTGCGCGCCGCAGATACACCCGAAGAATTTCTCACGCAATGATACGCTCATATTGCCTCCCAAAATAAAATTATTGGGAGAATATTAAATATTCTCCCAAAGGCGTCAGCTTGGATTATACTTGGAGTTAACTTCATCCGTCCATTCCTGGCCGCCGCGCAACATGAATTCTTCGGCTATGCTCTCGAATTCATCCAGAGAGGTTTGACCGGTTATCATGTTCACAAAGTTCTCCGCGATCAACGTCTGCAGATCCGCCTGATAGGTGAGCTTGGCGTCAACGATAATGCCATCCGCGTCGTCGCGCACCACGTTCCATTTCAGAGCGTCACGCCGAGACTCGACCTGATGTGTTTCCACCTTATGCAAAGGCCATTCAGACTCGAAGAGGAAATACCATTGCGTCCACTTGTTGTCATTATTAAATTGTTCTGTGGTAAGATATTTTCCGTCCGTCAGTTCCCAATGATAACCTTCAACTCCTGTATAAGAAGTCATCAAACCGTTTTCAGTATGAAGATAGTCCAGAAACTTAACGCACAATTCAGGATATTCCGTATCCGCCATAACGGAAACACCGTTGATAACCGCGGGAACAGCACGCATTCCGGATATTCCGGTTGGCCCCGTGGGCGGAGCAATACGTGTAATCTTAACGTCGGGTATGGTTTGAACCATGATGGCTTCGCGAAGAGGTTCCCAGGCCCACCAATAAGTGGCAATTCCGAACCTGCTCTGTTCATACTTTTCATTGCATATTGCGTCGGTTTGAGAAGCGAATTCAGGATCTATCAGGCCTTCAACGTACCACTGATTCAGCAGCGTAATAGCCTCTTTCATTTCCGGTAAAGTAACCATGGGAACCAATTTGCCGCCAACATCCTTGAAATAGATATTACAGTGAGTGTTTGGAGCGTTCCAGTTGGTTTCGCCTAATATAACGCCGTATGCGCCGAATATATAGTCAAAAGCGTCCAGCCCCAGTCCGCTGATGGCGTATGTGTCGTTCTGCCCGTTCCCGTCAGGATCCTGTGTGACAAACGCGGTGGCCACCTCGTGTAATTCATCAAGCGTAGCTGGAATTTTCAGCCCAAGTTTATTGATCCAGTCCTCTCGGATCGCCATATTATAGCGTTTGGTTGAGGTAGTTTTTGGCAAAGCAATCAGCTTGCCGTCAACATCGTAAAATTTCATGGCCGCTTCCGTGTTATCTTGATAGTTAACAACGTTGGGCATTTGATCGAGATAGGGCTTCAGATCAAGCAAAATATCGTCCTGAGCGTAGACAAAAGGATCCGTCAGCAGGTTAAAAGTTGTTATATCCGGATAATCTCCCGAAGCGAGCATCAAATGAAGCTGTTCGGTATAATTGGCCGACGGAGGTGATATAAATTCAAATTTCACTCCCGACTGTTTTTCCATTTCAGCGTGTATGGCATCGTTATCCGGTGGTTTCTCCGCTCCGCCCTTTGTGTAAAAAACGCTAATTACCGGGGAATCGGAAGATTGCCCGTCAGATCCATCCTTCGCGTCGTCAGACGGAGCCGAAGCTTCGGTTTGTTCCGTGGCTTCAGTTTGCGTCTCCGCTTCCACTTGCGCCGCCGTATCCGAAGCGACGCCAGCCTCGTCTCCCAAACTTTGACCGCATGACGAAAGTAAGGCAATAAGCAGCGAAAAGACGGTCAAGGTTGACAGGTATTTTTTCAGCGTTAACATTAAATATTCCTCCTGTTCAGATATTTATTCTACAAATCCGCGTAACACGGATGAGTATTCGTGGTAAATCAGCCTTTAAGCGCCCCCACTACAAGCCCCTTAACAAAATACCTTTGAACAAAGGGGTATACGCACATTATGGGGAGCGCGGATACAATCAGTGTACAGCTTATAATGACGGAAGTGCTGGGACGGTTGGGATCGCGTATTGCCCCTCCCAACTGCATTTCCCCCGTATTGTTCATGATCACGATCTCCCGCATTAGCATTTGCAGTGGCCACAGATCACGGCTGGCGCCAATGTACATTATGGAGTCGGTAAAGGCGTTCCAGTGATATACCGCGTAAAACAAACCTATTGAAGCCAATGTGGGCAAAGCCAGAGGCATTATTATTCTAAATAGAATGGTCAGTTCGGATGCTCCGTCCATACGGGCTGACTCGTCAATTTCTTCAGGTATACCTTGAAAGAACGTCCGCATGATAATCATGTTGTACACATTTAAGAGACTGGGAATAATCAGCGCCCAAAATGTATTCAGCAGCTTAAGGGAACTTACCACCAGATAGGTGGGGATTATGCCGCCTGAAAAGAGCATTGTGAAAAAAAAGAGCAGCATTATCTTATTGCGCCCCGGCAGGTACTTTTTTGAGAGCGGATATGCCGTAAGCGCGGTTATCAATAAACAGCCCGCGGTTCCCAGCAATGTGCGCAGTGTGGTAACCGTATAGGCCTGAGCTAACAAGGAGCTTCCGCGGAACAGCCAAAAATAATGATTAAGAGTAAAGTAACTGGGAATGATCAAAAAAGCGTTTGGGTTTCGCTGAATGTCGCTCATGGGCGTAACCGACATCAGCGCAACGGCTAATACAGGTAGCAGTGTGATTAATGTCAGCACGGAAAGCACAGCGATATTGATAATTCCAAAAATTCGGTCGCCTGCCGTTTGCCTGAGGCGGAAACGCCTCTTTCCCGGTTTATAGATTATTGGCATACAATCCACCTCAAAACAAAGTTTCCTGATCAATGCGCTCCATTAATTTGTTTGTGGTCATGACCAGCAGAAAAGCAAAAATAGACTTAAACATGCCGGCCGCGGCTGAAATACTGAATTTTGTATCCTGAATGCCGATCCGGAATACGTATGTGTCAATAATGTCCCCAACTTTGAACACAGAGGCGTTGTAAAAGGTTAAAATCTGTTCGAATCCGGC
>JAISZF010000156.1 GCA_031269415.1 Clostridiales bacterium | reverse complement strand
CGAAACGGCTCCGGAATTCCGGAGCCGTTTCGTTTGTAATAAATTGTGTAATATGATAGAAAAAGATAAGAAAAAATGAGAAAAGTTGATTGCGCCTTGACTGGTTATTCGTTATAATAGCATTGGTAAATATCGGAATACGGAGGGATAGCATGGGCGTCAATAAAATCCATGTGGAAATTTTTGGGGAATCGTTAACTCTGGTTTCCGATGAAGGTGAGGAGTACATAAAGGAGCTGGCCGCTTATATTGAATCAAAGATTGACGGTATCGCGCATCCGAACGCCAGATCCGGCATGCATCCGACGACACTGAGCCTCCTGGCGTCCGTAATTATCGCCGACGAACTCTTTAAGGAGAGAGGCAAGAATCAATCATTCGGAAAGGACATGGAAGCAAATACAAAAGAAAACGAACGCCTGCGCACCTTAGTAGACGAACTATGGCAGGCGCTGGAGCAGACATGGAACGATCTGAACACGCAAAAAGAACAGTTGGAACGCGCCCGGAGTGAAGCGACTGAGTATAAACAGGCAATGGAAAAGGCTCAAAATGAGCTGGCGGAGTACATAGACGCGTTTGACTCGCCCGGTATCAAAGGGGTTATCACGTCTGATATGTCCCGGATAAGCCTCAGGGAAGCGAACTGATCGGTCGGCGTGATATGATTCAATTGATAATCAAACTAAGCAGATACCTATTTCTCTTTTATATAATATATTTCCTTTGGCAGGGTCTTGTGTACCTGCTGGATGAGCGCGGAATAAAAGCGTTTAACCGCCCCGCTTCATCGGCGAAACAGCGCGTGTGCGTTATCCTGTTCCATGTGACCGGGTTTTTGATACTGGCGTATCAGCCGGGCGGCTACACATTTGATCCTCGGACGATCATGACAGGTTTGGGCGGTTTGGCTTTTTTGATCGGTTCTATTCTGATTATTCAGATCTGTTTTGGGAAGACATGCCCGCTTATATGGAATGGCATTCTTTTTTTGCTGGACATCGGATTTGTGATGCTGTGGCGTTTAGATCCCAATACCTCGGAAAAACAATTGATCTACGCGTGTATCGGCGTCCTGGCCGCTTTATTGGCGCCTTTGGCGTTTGTTATCGTATCCCGGTTTAAAAAACTGGGGTATTTGTATATGATTATCTGCCTGAGTCTGCTTATACTGCCGTTTATTATTGGCGATCGCTCACACGGCTCGCTTAATTGGATAACTATAGGATCGATTCGATTTCAGCCATCTGAAATCGCTAAGTTCTTCTTTATCTTTTATTTGTCCGCCGTTTTGAGCGAACCCGGGAAAACCGTAAAGCTGGCCGCCTCCGCGGCGGCATCCTGCTGCTTTGCGCTCATTTTGGCGTTACAGCGCGATCTGGGCGGCGCGCTGATCTTTTCCATGACTTATCTGGTTATGGTTTATATAGCGACAGGCAAGGCGTGGCTGTTTTTCTGCGGTCTGGCGGCGGGAGGCGCCGCGTCTTTTCTGGCGTACCATATATTCGCCCATGTTCAGACCCGTATTTTCGCGTGGCTTAACCCGTGGTCCGATCCATATGACAAAGGGCTTCAGATATTGCAGTCATTGTTCGCCATTGGGACATGGGGGTTGTTAGGCAGCGGCCTGACGAGGGGCGCGCCAGCTTTTGTACCCGTCGCCGAAAGTGATTTTATCTTCTCGGCTATCTGCGAGGAGTTCGGCGGTTTGTTTGGCCTATGCCTGATAGCCGTCTTTATCATGATCTTCTATCGCGGCGTCAATATCGCTCTGCGTTCGGAAATGCCGTACTTCAGCCTTTTGGCCGCGGGGTTTACCAGTCTGTTCGCGTTTCAGACATTTTTGATATTGGGCGGCGTTATTAAGTTTATCCCGTTGACCGGCGTAACTCTGCCTTTTGTGAGCGCCGGCGGCAGTTCCGTAATCGTCAGTATTGTAATGATAAGCATTCTGCAGAAGATTGGTGTTTCCAAGCCTAAAGGATGATGGCGTTTTCCTGTATATTCCTTGTGAATTTTGTTAATAATGTTTGCATAAGGGTATGCGGGAGGATGAAATGCGGTTTAAAATATTTAGGCGCGCTGTTCTGTGCGGTTTGATATTCACATTGACAGTAGGCTGGGCGACTATGGTCTATTCGGAGACTACCCAGTCGGAGTTAGCCCGTTCTGTCATTCGTTTTCATGTGTTGGCAAACAGTGATTCCGCCGAGGATCAGGCTCTGAAGCTGGAGGTAAGGGACGCGATCTTGTCCCGTTTAGAGACGGAATTGTCCGCCTCGCGGTCTGTGGACGAAACCCGGCGGATCATCGAATCGAAACTTCCGATGATTGAGTCGGACGCCGCCGCGTTTATAAAGGATCGGGGATACAATTATCCCGTAAAAGCAAGCCTGACGAAAGATTTCTTTCCGACGAAAACTTACGGGGATATTACGTTCTTTCCGGGTGAATATGAGGCGTTGCGCGTGGTGATCGGCGAAGGTGAGGGACGAAACTGGTGGTGCGTCATGTTCCCGCCGCTGTGCTTTGTCGACGCGACCAAGGGTAAGGTACCGGATGAGGATAAAGCACAATTAAAAAGCGCCGTCGATAAAAAATATGTGCTGCTGTCAGATGAAACGCGAGAAAAGAGCGTAACGGTAAACGTAAAGTTCAAGATCGTCGAGTGGTGGCAGAATCTGCTTCATAAAGATGAGGATAAAAACAAAGGTAAAGATACAGATAAAAAGAACAGCGGATATCTTGTGGAAAATCGATCGGAAATGGAAGAGAAATAAATAATAATAGGGCTAGACTAAACGGCTGTGAGCGTGCGCTCACAGCCGTTTCGCGTTTACATCAATTCAGCTATCTTTGTGACAGCCACAAAGATCTCCGATAATTTATACCATGTCGCGTAATCCACTATTCCGTTTTGGGGCAGGTTAAAGATGCGCTGGAATGTCTGAACGGCCTCTTTGGTGGTATCGCCGTATATGCCGTCTACCCTTTGCTTCGCGATAGACGGATAATTGTTGGAAATGGCGTTGAGCTGCTCCTGAATAACCCGCACAGGCGCGCCGGACGAACCCTTCTGCTGCGCCGCGTTTGGATAAGACGTCGGTACGCCGTCCACTTTTTGTGCCTGCTCAATATACACGTCGGAACCGTAGTAATGCTTCAATATATTCAAAGCTGTCTCGCCGCGATCCCCCAAGTCTTTTGAACCCCATTGTGTCATCCACTTCGGGCATTGTGAGCGCTTGCCGTCGCAGTACTGCGCGAAGAGCGGCTGGCTGATGTTCGGGCGGGTGATATAGCTGGTGAAGATGTCGTCGACAATATACGATATTTCCTCGAAGATATTTCTGCCGTAGTTGAACGCGTGGTCAAACTGAGTCGAGTTGGTTATCGTGAAGCTGTATCCTCTGTTTCTGTACCATTCTGTGTATACGCGGTTCAGCGTAAACGAGAGGATAGCCAGTACGTTGGCGCGAATAGTCTCTTCGGGCCATGTGGAATATATTTCGCAGCTCGCCACGTTTTTAACGTAGTCTTTGAAGGGTACCCAATAATTCTGAGCCGACGCGTTTGTGGGCGCGCCGTTATGCACAACGATAGTCTCCGGGATTACCGGCTCCGGCAAAACGACAAATCCCGTGGAGGACGGCAGTTCTTTGACCTCGTCTTCCGGTATCTTTGGCGGATAGTCGCCCCAAAGCACCTCAGGCTGAATCAGTATGGTGTCCAGCGCGGGCGTGGGTTCGTCACGCGGGTGCAGGCGCACGTCCTGCAGAGCCCTTGAGCCGGAGAATATCTGCACCCCCTCAACGGCCACGCTGTCGTATCCGTCCATTGATACATACAGGTCGTACTCGCTGTAAGGTTTGCCTCCGTTGGGATCCAGAGAATACTCTATGGGCGGCGCCGCCAGTTCTATCATACTGGACTGACCGGAACTGTCGGTCAGAAGTTGATCCAGAACCATATCCGCCTCGCCGCGCGGAGTTATCATAACAGTCGCGTCGGGGAGGGGCATCCCGATATCCACCGCGTATACGCCGACTTTAAGGCCGCCGATGTCGACTCCGATCGAGCGCGTCGGAAAGCGCCTGTAGTAAAAACTCATAGCTGTTCACTCCTTACAATGTTTGATATCTGACCAGTTTATCCATTGAGTCTCGGAGGCAGAGAGCTCCGAACCCCCAGTCGGCGTTCGGGTATTCGCGTCCGGAAACGCGCGCGGCGCCGCTTTTCAGGAAAGACTTGACGCGCTGACCGTATAGGAACGGGTCGTTGCCTTGAACAATCCCCCACTGCATCATCAGAGCCACTGCTCCTGTCACGAATGGCGCGGCTATGCTGGTGCCGGAGTAGCTGTCATATCCGCCGCCCCTTCGGGCGGCCAGTATGCTTACGCCCGGGGCGACAATATCGGGTTTTATCCCCGACGTACGCGTATAACCCCTGCCGGAAAAATCCGCGAAGCTGTTCAGCCTGTAATCATAAGCCCCCACGCTGATCGCGCTGCCCGAGGTTGCGGGCAGGGTGACCGTGGTGTACGGAGTAGGGGTGGTGAATCGGGTGCCTTCTGTGACTTCTTCTAAAACAGGCAGCCATATATCGAAATTACCTTCGACACATATCCCTGTACGTATAACTATGCGCCATAATCCGGCGGGAATATATCCGGTTATAGCCTGAACCTGAAAGAATATCTCCTGGTTTTCGTTGTAATGGCTGGGTTGGCCGTATCGCGCGTATACGGCCAAACTGCCGAAACGCATGGAACGTGCCGGACTGACGGAATTTATCTCTCCGGTCGAGCGCTGATCGGGTAAAATGAGTTCAACGGTCATGTCGTCAACGAAATTTTTCCAGAATGTAATGAAAAATGATTTGAGTCCGCCCGATGTTGTGAATTGGGCGTCGGAGGTTTGGTAGGAGGTTGTCGTACCCGTGAAATGATGCCCGGAAGCCCCCTCCGCTACGGGTTTATAGGGATACCTCCGAGTCCGGCGTTTTTCCTGTAAATCTGTAATGAATATCCAAACGGCAGCCGCGTTTGTTTTCGCCTGTTCTCGACGGCTCGTAGACCACGATCTTCTCGATGAGATCCAGCAGGGTTTCACGAGTCAATTCGCTGATTTCGGTATAGTGCCTGGTTAACTCAAGAATACGCCCCGCGCGGGTATTATTGCTTTTTTCCGCCGACAGTTTTGCCTGAAGCTTATCTATCTTCGCCGTGACGGCATTCTGTTCTTTTTGGTAACCGCCGTACAAGTCCTCAAAAGTTGAGTCGGTGATAAAGCCTAAAGCGTTCCGCTCAAAGGCTTTTTTTATCAGAGTTTTCAGTTCATTATCGCGGCTGATCAGCTTTTGGAGCGCTTTTTGGTCATGTGACGAAGTATCTTCCGTGCTTTTGAGCATTTGAGTGATGAAATCACTTTTGTTGAAAACTCCGCTGACCACGGCGTTCATATTCGCGGCGACGGTTTCATATACCGCCGCGTAGGACACCCCGTGCGGCGTGCATCTCCTGTCCGCGCCTACCCTGTTGCTGTGGCGGTAGCCGTCGCAGTTAAATCTGCCCTGCGTACTCATATAGACCAGATGCCTGCCGCAGTCCGCGCAAATCAGCAATCCGGCGAATATGTTAGAACCTAGCCGCTTATTGGCGCGTTTCTTAACTGATATGATTTGCTGAACTTTCTCAAAGAGATCCGGGTCAATGATTGGCTCATGCGTGTTCTCCACAATGATCCATTCTTCCTTTGGCAGATCAATCAGTTTATGATTCTTAAAGGATTTACTTGCCTGCTTATGGCTGACCATATGTCCGATGTAAACCATAGATCTGAGGATTCTCTGAATCGAACGCGGCGACCAGTCGCACGGAAAATCCGGATCAAAGCGATAGTTATTTTTGCCCGTTTGCTGATGGAAATACGCGGCCGGAGTCAAAATATTCTCATTGTATAGCCATTTGGAAATGCTATAATATCCCACGCCGTCAGCCGCCATGCTGAAAATCGCGCGGACTGTCTTCGCCGCTTCCTCGTCAATTATCAGTTTATGCCTGTCCTCCGGGTTCTTGGCGTATCCGTAAGGAGCGTTTCCGGAATTATGCTGGCCGTTTATGGCGCGGATTCTTTTGGATGAACGAACCTTTTTGCTTATATCGCGGGCGTAATATTCATTTATGACAGATTTAAAAGCCATGATTTCGTTTTCGCCCTCAAAGGTGTCGATAGCGTCATTTACCGCTACGAAGCGCACATTGTTATCGGGGAAGAATATTTCCGTATAATAAGCCACCATCGCGTTATTGCGCCCAAGCCGTGATAGATCCTTACAGATTACAGTATTGATTTTGCCGTCCTCAATATCGGCGATCATTCGTTTGAACTCCGGTCGGTCAAAACCGGTTCCGCTATACCCGTCATCCACATATTCATCATGAATGATAAAATTATTATCCTTTGCGTATCGTTGGAGCAAAGCCCGTTGATTAATTATGGAGTTGCTCTCGGCGTCCCCGCCGTCGTCGCGGGAAAGGCGGCAGTAAATTGCCGCCCTATTTTGCCGCTTGATCAACATACACTACCCACTCTGAATTGCAATTCTCCCGCGTTTATGGCGTCGCGGATTTTTTTACGGGATATTCCATATTCCTTTTCAGCGGTTCTATCACTTAACGTCGCGTTCTTTTGCCCCCATAAACCGTAGGTTTCGTCCATACAGCCCTCCAGCTTGAATATTATTGAAGATAAACTCATTATAATATACAAATGTGATAGTTTCCATCATGACGTTACAGCTATTTGCCCGAACATGGGCGATTTTCAACCGTTGAAAAGATAGCCAATTCAGACTGCTTCACAGCGCTTTTTTTATCCAGCTCCTTCAGTATCCTTCGCGCTAAAATGTCTTCAAGTTTGATTTTATTTCCGAAAATGGAATGTATCTCGTATGTACAGCCCCCGATAACCAAATACTGTACATCGCCGCGTATATGAGCGTTGGGTTCCGGCATATGGAACACCTCCCGCCAACAGGGTATGCGGGAGGGTTTGTCAAGGTGAGAACCGCGCGAAAAATGGAAAAAGAAATCCTTGCTGATAAGTTTTTTTTGGGGGGGGACTCGTTGCGAGAATGTGAAAAGAGTTGTCGGCAAAAAGTATGCGTCCGCAACCGGACACATACGTTGATTTTGCCTAATACACACGATTTAGCCTGACAACCTATTGGAGCTTGGTTAAACAAACAGAACCATTTATTTATTTCGCCTTTGCTGTTATAATAATGGCAGAGCTATTTTTTTATGATATACTAAATGGGGTAATGCGGTGGACTATAAGAATTGTAAATATGAATGGGATACAGAAAAGAATTTAATAAATATTGAAAAACATAAAGTTTCTTTCTCAGAAGCAAAAACGGCGTTTTATGATGAAAACGCCG